>CAYSQV010000016.1:0-13924 GCA_964433295.1 uncultured Nitratifractor sp.
CACATAATAGAGCTGAGTGATATCGGTATTGGTGCTCTCCGCCTGTGTGATGGAGACGGTTTTGGGCTCATTAAGTATCGCTTCGGCCAGCTTGCGGATGGCCTTGGGCATGGTGGCGGAGAACATCAGAGTTTGACGTTGCTTGGGCAGGAAGGAGAAGATCGTTTTTATCTCATCGAGGAAGCCCATGTCGAGCATCTCATCGGCCTCATCCAGGACGACAAATTTGGGTGCGATCCGGATCTTGCCGCCCTGGAGCAGATCCTGAAGACGTCCGGGGGTGGCTACGACAATGGAAGCCTGGGCAATCCGTTCGATCTGTTTGCCGTACGGTGTTCCACCGTAGACCGTAGCGGTGCGCAGACCTGAGCTGCGGCCAAATCGGTAGAGCTCATCGCTTACCTGCATCGCCAGTTCGCGGGTGGGGACGATGACAAGTCCCTGGACACCCTGGTCGGGTGTCATCATGCTCATGATCGGTAGGCCAAATGCCGCGGTTTTGCCGGTGCCGGTCTGTGCCTGGGCGATGATGTCGTTCCCAGAGAGGATCAGTGGGATGGCTTCTTTTTGGACGGGGCTGGGCTCTCGAAAGCCTGCTTCATTGATGGCGGATTGTATCTCGGAATTGAGAGGAAAGTCATGGAAAGTCATTGTGTATCTTTGTGATAAAATTGTTTTTGGTCATACGTCTGATAGTAGAGGATCGAGCGTTATTGCAGAAAACTGAGCGGATTATAGCAGGATATTTCAGAAAAAGATAGGGGGGAAGAGAGACGAGATCCAATCCGGGGAGAGATGCCCCGTCGGATCGGCTTAGAAGTCGTAGGTAATCCCGGCAGAGAAGACGTTGGAGCGCACATTGCTTTTGCCGGCATCGTACAGGATGTTTTGGTAATCGATGAACGCTCCCCAGCCCTCTTCTGCGTCGCCTTGACCGTCTGCAGAGGCAAAGTCGTATTCGATGCCGGCCCCAAAACTCCAGCCGTTATCGTCATAGATCGGTTTGGGTTTGTCATCACAGTCAATTTGAGTATGCCCGTATCCGATCAATCCATAGACATTGACCGCGTCACTGATATGAAATTGTGGCTTGGCATAGATACCGTAGTGGGTAGTCGTTGCAAATTTCTTGCTCAACTGCGATCGCAGGAAACGTGCTTCTATTCCGAAGAAAGGGTTAAAATCATAGCCAACACGGAGAATTCCGCCGAAATTCGTATTGTCGTATTTGCGGGTTCCGTTTGCGCCGGCACAGGGGCAATCGGTACTGGTGATGGACCAGAGACCGCCAATGCCGACGTAAAAAGGGATGGTGACAACCGGTATGACCGGGCTGTCTGCCGGTTCCGAGTTTTTCCCTGCATGCAAAAGGGAGAGGGGGATCAAAGCACTCAATAAAAGAGTCGAAACGATTTTGGTGTTGAGCATAATACAAATAACCTTTTTGCGTGTTGTGACGGTGGTTTTATTCAGCATTGTGAAACGGCTGTATAACATTCACCTAACTCTATCGCAAATGATATTAAAGTAGGATTAACAGCAGGGGTTACCCCCGTACTATCGCTGAGCAATGTAGAGTCCGACCAGGATCAGGCTGCCGGCTGCAATCATGGTCGGGGTGACGATCTCATTCAAAACCAATACACCGGTGATCGCGGTCAGCAACGGCACCAGATAGATGTAGTTGCTTGCGGCGATCGATCCGATCCGTTCAATCCCCTGTTGGTAGAGGAGAAACGCAAGTCCGGACGAAAAAAATCCGAGATAGAGCAGGTTGCTCCACACAACGGTATGGCGCAAGGGTGTCAGCTGAAGCGGTGTCCCGTCCCATATCCGCCAAAGCAGCATCAAAAGCAGGCCGTAAAAAAAGCTTTTTCGGGTGATCTCAATGTAGTGGTATCCCTGGGGGGCGCGCTTGAGAAGTGCCGAATAGAGTGCGAAGGTGATCGCCCCCATCAGTGCGAGCAGATCGCCGCGGAAGCGCAATTGAAACCGGTGACCTTCGAAGAGGATCATCGCCATGCCACCCATTGCCAAAACGAATCCAAACAGCAATTTACGGCTGAAATGCTCATCGGGAAGGATCAGATGGGCCACAATGGCCGTCAGCAGAGGGATCGCCCCCATAAAAAGGCCCACATTGGTCGCCTGGGTATATTTGAGGGCATAATTCTCAAAGAGGAAATAGACAAAGATTCCCAAAAAACCGATCGCAAAGAAATAAGCTTCATCCTGCAAAGAGCGCGGCAACCGCCAGCGGGGATAGAGGATCAGCAAGGCTCCGTAGGCGAGCACAAACCGGTAGATCATGATCTCAATGGGGGTGAGATAGGCCAGCAAAACCTTGTTGCCGACAAACGCAGTACTCCAGATTGCGATGGTAACAAAGGCAAACAGGTGCCCGACCATGCCAGAGCGTTCCACCCATCAGCCCCCGAGGTATTTTTTGCGGACTTCGTCGTTGCCCAGCAAATCTTTTCCCCGTCCTTCGAGGGTGATCGATCCGTTCTCCAATACATAGCCATAGTCGGCAATGCCCAGTGCAGCAAATGCGTTTTGTTCGACCAGCAGGATGGTGATCCCTTTTTGTTCTTTGAGTGCCGTAATGATCTCGAAGAGTTCACCCACGATCTTGGGTGCCAGTCCCAGGCTGGGTTCATCGAGCATGAGGAGCCTGGGTTCGCTCATCAGAGCACGGGCAATTGCGAGCATCTGCTGCTCTCCACCGCTGAGTGTGCCGGCCATTTGTTGTTTTTTCCCATTGAGACGGGGGAACATTTCGTACATCTCCGTGCGCAGTCGCTCAAAATGCTCGTCGTTATTGAACGCACCCATGCGGAGGTTTTCATCCACAGTAAGGTTGATAAATACATGGCGCCCCTCCGGGACCAGGGAGATACCTCCTTGAATGATCGCATGGGTTTTTGTCCGGGAGAAGTCGTGATCACCGAAAAGCACTTTCCCTTTTTTCTTGATGCTGTTGACGATGGCGTTGAGAGTAGACGTTTTGCCCGCTCCGTTGGCACCGATGAGGGTGACGATCGTTTCTTTTTCGACACGGATGTCGATACCACGTACCGCAGCAATGACACCGTAATAGACTTCGAGATGATTGATTTTAAGCATGTTTGAACTCCCCGAGATAGGCGGTAATGACTTTTTCATTGACGATCGCATCGGCCGGTTTGCCGACAAAAATATTCTCCCCGTAATCAAGTACCGTGACCAGGTCGCACATGTTGTTGACGAATTTCATGTCGTGTTCGATCAGGAGGATCGTCAGATCAAAATCCTTTTTGATTCTGTGGATGATGGTACTCAGATCTTCGGTCTCGCTGGGGTTCATGCCGGCTGCGGGCTCATCGAGCAGGAGGAGTTTGGGATCGGTGGCGACGGCCCGTGCGATCTCCACTTTGCGCTGATTGCCGTAACTCAGAGCGGTCGCTTCGTTGTTGGCCAGATGCTGAATGCCGAACTCCTCCAGCAATTCCATCGCTTTGGCGCGGATTTTTTTCTCATAGCTCCAGTAGCGCGGCAGTCGCAAAATTGCTTCAAAATAGGTATAGTGCATCCGGTTGTGATAGCCGATGAGGACGTTTTCGAGTACCGACATGCTTTTGAAAAGACGAATATTCTGGAAGGTACGGGCAATGCCGAGATCCACCACTTTGTTGGGTTTGGTGCCGGTGATTTCGGCTCCATCAAAGATGATCTTGCCTTCGGTGGGGATGTAGTTGCCGGTGATGTTGTTGAAGATGGTGGTTTTGCCGGCACCGTTGGGACCGATAAGTCCGTAGATCTGCCCTTTTTGGACATCAAAAGAGAGCTGATCGATCGCGGTGACACCGCCGAAACGCATGGTGACATCCTGTATCTGTAGAATAGGCTGATTCATGATGCGTCTCCTGAAAGGGGTTGGTGGTGGGTGGTTTTTTTGCCGAAGCGTTTGCGTACGGTCTCACCGATCTCCTTGTCCCCAAAAAGTCCTTTGCGGGCAAAAAGCATCATAACGACCAGTAGGATCGCAAACACGACCATGCGCATCCCCGGGTGTGCGCCCGTGTGCCAGCCGAAGATGTTCATGTCATCATCAAGGAAGCGGAGCCACTCCATTCCTCCCATTACAAGTACCGTTGCAAACAGGGCTCCGCTCATGCTGCCCAATCCGCCAAGTACAATGATGATCAGCAGTTGGAACGTAAGCAGAAAGGTGAACTGATCGGGAGAGATCGTAGTGAGGAACGACGCGAGCAGGGCTCCGCCCACCCCTTCGAAAAAGGCACTGGTGACAAAGGCGGTTGTTTTAATAGCAAAGGTATTGACCCCCATGGCGATGGCGGCATCCTCGTCGTCCCGCACGGCTTTCATGGCACGACCGTAGCGGGAATAGATCACATTGAGCATGACGATGAATGTGATGACGGCTATCAGCCCGATCCAGATAAAATTGGCATTGCCGGGAATGTCATTGAGTCCCATGGCGCCGTTGGTATAGGCGGGGTTGTTCATTGCGAAGATCCGGATAATGAATCCAAACCCCAGTGTCACAATCGCCAGATAATCGCCACGGACACGAAATACGGGGAAGGAGAGCATGGCGGCGATGGCTGCAGCCGTAACACCGCCGATCAATAGAGCCGGTAAAAACCCTGAATGCATCTGCAGGATCACCGGAGCGGGATCGACCAGTGCGAACATGTCGATCTTGGTCTCGGTGGGGATCGTGAAGAGTGCCCCCATGTAGGCACCGATGGCAACAAAGCCGTTGGGTTCGAGTGAGAATTGTCCGGCCACACCGTTGATGAGATTGTAGCTCAGGGCCAGGATGGCAAAGATCCCTATGTTGTTGAGGATACTGAGGGTATAGTTGTCGAGGTTGCCGTTGGCCCAGTAGATGAGATAGATTGCCAGAGCCAACAGGAGAGAATTGAGTACGAATTTTTGCATGCTGTCCTCCTAAAACCGGCTTCGATCGAGATCTTCACCCATGATACCGGTCGGGCGAAACAGCAGGACAAGGATCAGGAAGAAGAACGCAAAAGCATCTTTGTATCCCCCCAGCTCCGGAAACCCGGCAACGACCAGGATTTCAGTAAAGCCGAGGATGAATCCTCCCAGTACCGCGCCGGTGACACTCCCGATCCCGCCCAGGACGGCTGCGGCAAAGGCTTTGAGCCCCACAATGATCCCCATTAGCGGATCGATCGAGGGGTAGCTGATGGCATAGAAGATTCCGCCTACTGCCGCCAGTGCCGAGCCGAGTGCAAAGACCAGGGAGATGATCCCGTCGGCGTTGATCCCCATCAGCTTGACGGTGGGAATATCAAAAGCCAGAGCGCGGATCGCCATGCCGTATTTGGTACGGTAAAGGACCCACAAGACGCCGGCGAGGATAATGAGCGTCACAATGGGGATTACGATGGCGGTCATGGGGAGATAGAGCTTGCCCAGATGAAGCACTTTGGTCAGGTAGTCCGGTGCGGGGAATGCTTTGGGCACACCGCCAAAAAGGACATTGAAAAGATTCTCGAGGAAAAAGCTGATCCCAATGGCGGTGATCAACAGAGAAATTTTCGGGGCATCCCGCAAAGGTTTGTACGCAACTTTGTCGGTCAAGACCCCTGTGATGACTGCTCCGATGATCCCAAGCAGGACCGCCAGAGGGAAGCTCAATCCTGCTGCGTGTGCCAGATAGACGAGGAATGCGCCTACCATCATGATGTCCCCGTGTGCGAAGTTGATCAGCCGCAATACGCCGTAGACCATGGTATAGCCGATCGCGATCAGCGCATACATGCTCCCAAGACTAAAGCCGTTGATCATCTGTTGCAAAAAGGTAGTAAAGTCCATTTTTTGCCCTTAGGTGATTGTTGGTGCATAATTATAGCTGCCCAAAGGTTAGAGCAATGCGGGAAAAGTAAAAAGTAAAAAGTAAAAAGTAAAAAAAATTGTAAAAAAGTTGGAAGGAGCAGGGGCAGATTTGTCTATCTGCCCTCTGGAAAATCCCCGGCTGAGGGGATAATTTACGGATTGACCGTGGTTTTGTAGGCGAATTTGCCGTCTTTGACCGCGTTGACAACCGCAGACTTGACCGCATCTCCGTTTTCGTTGATGTTGATGACCCCGGTGATCCCTTTATAGTCTTTGGTACCGCGGAGGTTGGTGTTGATACACTCTTTGTCATCCGAGGCTTTGCCGGCATCGATACACTTGTTCATGGCAGCAAGGATCATCCCATAGGCATCTGCTGCGAGAGCACCCATGGAGTCGGCTGCTTTGTTGTACTTTTTGTGGAAAGCATCGACATAGGCTTTGGCCTCGGCTGAACTGGCAGCCGCTTCGTTGAAGTGGTCGGTGTACATGAAGCCTTCAGCATCTTTGCCGCCGATTTTGACGAGCTCGGGGAATCCGACGCCGTCACCGCCGATGAAGGGAGCCTGGACACCCATGGCGCGAGCCTGCTTGACCATGAGAGCTCCTTCAGGATAATAGCCGGTGAAAGCGATGATGCCGGGGTTGGCTGCTTTGATGGTAGCTACCTGGGCATTAAAGTCCTTGTCGCCGGAGTTGATCAGGACGGTTTTAACCACTTTGCCGCCGGCAGCTTCATAGGCTTTCTTGAACGCTTTGGAAAGACCGACTGAATAGTCCTGCTTGGCATCGGTGACAACCACAGCGGTTTTGTATCCGTTGTCCATAGCGTATTTGGCTGCTACGGCTCCCTGGAACGGATCGATAAAGCAGGCGCGGGTAACATATTTTTTGTCTTTGGTGACGCGCGGGTTGGTGGAGGCGTGGGTGATCATAGGCGTTTTGGCTTTTTCCGCAATCGGTGCCATGGCCATGGAGTTGCCCGAAGCAACTTCTCCGAGAATGACGGTTACGCCGTCTTTGTCCAGCAGGCGCTTGACTGCGGTGGCCGCTTCGACCTTGTCTCCACGGTCGTCGAGGACAACGAGTTTGACGGTATCGCCGTTTTTGAGCTTGTTGTTCTGCTCATAGGCGATATCGAGTCCGCCCTTGGATGTCTGGCCAAAGGCCGCAATGGGACCGGTCAGAGGCAGGACCACACCGATCTTGACCTCTTTGGCCATAGCGGCACCGCTCATCAATGCAGCTGCAGCTGCAATGCTCAATACTTTTTTCATTCATGCTCCTTGAGAGATATTTGAGAGGTTTTTTAGGCATGACAAGCCATGCATGAAAAACCTCTTGCACCCAAATAGTAACAGTTTGGTGCTTTTGGTAAACTTATAATACAACAAAAACTATCCAAGCAATTCCTTGACAAGGAGATGGATGCGTCCGCCATCTGCCCGGCTGCCGACGACGGCTTTGGCAGCCCCCATGATCTTGCCCATCTCTTTCATGCTGCCAGCACCAGTATCGGCTATGATCTGCTTGAGGATGGCCGTCAGTTCTGTGTCGGTAAGCGGTTCGGGGAGATAGCTGCGGACAATGGTCAGTTCCGCGTCCTCCTTGGCCACAAGGTCGTCACGGCCGCCCTGGGCGAACTGGATTTTGGCATCTTCGCGCTGCTTGGCATATTTCATGAGGATCGCCTCGACATCGGCATCGCTCAGTTCGCGCCGCTCATCCACCTCGATCTGCTTGATGGCGGCGCTGAGATTGCGCAGGGTGTTTCGTCGGGCAGTCTCTTTGGACCGCATGGCTTCTTTGATATCGTTTTGGATTTGTTGCTTGATGTTCATGGTTGTTCCTTGTGGTTTGGTTTGGACGTATTATATCACTTCTTTTGGCGCAACCTAAGTCAATTTGTTCTATGATTGCATTGACAGACAAGGATTGTTTTATGACGCTTTTTCAACTCATTCTGCTGGCGGGAGTCGGCATCGTTTTTTACCTTTTTTTCAGGCAGCTGTTCAGCGGAAACTACCCCAAGCGGGGTGTTGACTTTGAGGCCCATACTCCCGACGACCGCATCGGTGGCCTGATGCAGCCGGAACGGACATTTGCCAAACCGGCCCCGTCGGGTGATCGGATCGGAGAGTTGATCGCCATTGCCGACCGTTCATCGGAACAGGAGGATTGGCTGGAAGTTAAAAAGGCGATGCAAAGCGCGCAGATCCTCGAACCGGATAATCCGGAAGTGTTGCGGCGGCTGGGAGTGGCGCTCATGCAGATGAACGATTTTGCCTCGGCCAAAGAGGTGTTTGAGCATTTGTTGCAGCTGGATCCTCACGATGATCTCGCCGAGGGTTCTCTGGCCAACACCCTGCACAAGCTGGGAGAGGACGAAGCGGCGATCACCCATCACAAAAGAGCGATCGAATTGGATAAGGGGTATGCACCCCATTGCTTCAACTACGCCAATACTCTCTACGATCTGGGACGCAAAGAGGAGGCGTTGATATGGTACCGCAAAGCTCAGGAGATCGATCCGGAGCTTGATGAAGCGCAGAAGATGATTGAGGAGTTGGGATGAAACAGATCGACGATCAGTGTTTCGTCGCGCAGACAGCCGATGAGAAGATTTTGCTGCATGTGACCAATGTGTGTGGACAATGCTACCGTGACCTGCAGCGAGGGGAAGCGATCTACTACGATTTGCAGGAATATCGCTATCTGTGTGAAGCGTGTGCTGCACATTTGAGTGAGCGGATGAACGAAGCGTGTGAGGTCGAAGAGGATGGAGGCGGGGGACTGTTTTGAGTAAAGAGGAAAAGCATGGTCCTGAATCGGGTTCAGGATGATACCTTGTCTGCAAGGTACTTGACCGCATTGATGTAGCTAAGACTGTTCAATCTTACCCCTTTTTTGTAGGCGATGTCAAATGCCGTACCGTGGTCAACGGAAGTGCGCAGGATCGGGAGATTCAGCGAGACATTGATCCCTTCATCAAAATGCAGAGCCTTAAGCGGCGCCAGCCCCTGGTCGTGGTACATGGCGATGTAGTGGGTGTAGTGTCGGCGCATGTTGGGGGTGAAGGCGACATCGGGGACGAGTGGGCCATTGAAAGCGGGAGCGTTGAGTGTTGAGCGTTGAGTGTTCAGAAGGACTTGGTTGGCATGATGGATGGCTGCTTCGATGATCCGCTCTTCATCTCCCAGCACTCCGTCGTCTCCGGCGTGGGGGTTAAGCCCCAGCACGGCGACGGTGGATGTCGGGTTGGCGGTACGGTGGAAATCGATCAAAAACCGGGTCAGATCGGCCTCGTTGATTGCCCCGGCCACCTCGTGCAGCGGAATGTGCTCCGTAAAGAGGGCCACATACATCTGTGGGCAGCCGAGCATCATAATCGCCTCAGCATCGAAAAAATCTCTCAAGGCGTCGGTATGGCCTTTGTACTCTATGCCGGCGAGTTCCCAGGCTTTTTTGTGGATGGGCAGGGTGGTCACCGCGTCCACAATCCCGGCGCGTGCCATCCCGACGGCATGGACGAACGACGCGTAACTGTACGCACCGCTGGCGGCATCGACGGTACCGGGTCGGAGGGTAAAAGGATCGGCGAAAGCTTCAACCGTGGTGAAATCTTTTGGGATTGCTGTTTTGAGAAGCCTTGCCGCCTGATGAAGCATTTCGTCATCAATACAATAGACAGGATCGACAAGTTTTTTGATGGCTTCGTGGTTTTCCAGAGCCAGTTGAATGCCTATGCCGCCCGGATCACCGATAGAGACAGCGACTTTTTTCATGCAGGTTCTCCTCTTGTGATGAGCTCGATTTTTGCAGCACGTTTCATCTTTTTGATCGCCATCTCCCGCTTGAGGGCTTCGCTTTTGTTCGGATATTTTTCGCTGTAACGCAAAACAACCGGACGGCGTGTGCGGGTGTAGCGGGCCCCTTTGGGTGAGGTATTGTGCTCCTCGATCCGGCGTGTCAAATCGGTGGTAATGCCGGTATAGTAGGTGTCGTCGGTACACTGCACTACGTAGACGAAATAGGCGGAATTCATTTGTGTTGCAGGAGGGATTTCATATCCAGGACGGCCTGTTCCAGCCCCGTGAAGACCGACCGGGCGATAATGCTCTGTCCGATGTTGAGCTCCTCAATCGTCTCGATCTCGGTGACGGGGGAGACGTTGTGATAATTCAACCCGTGTCCGGCGGCGACCCGCAGTCCCATCTCGGCAGCATCGACGCTGAGGCGGCGGAGGGTGGTCAGCTCCCTCTCGAGGCGGGCTTTGAGCTCATGGCGGGGCAGGGCGAGTTCGGGGATGGTATGGTGGGTGCGGGCAAGGTTGGTATGGAGCATCGCCCAGAGGTTGGCATACATCCCGGTGTGAAACTCGATCCATTCGGCGCCAAGACTACTCGATGCGGTGATCGCCTCGAGGGTAGGGTCGATGAAAAGGGAGACCTCGATCTGGGCTTTGTGGAGGCGCGCGATCGCTTCGCGCAGGCGGGGCTGGTCGCCGGTGACAGCCAGTCCCCCTTCGGTGGTGACCTCTTCACGTTTTTCAGGAACCAGCGTGACGCGCAGGGGCCGCAGATCGCAGGCGATGGTGATCATGCTCTCGTCGATGGCGCACTCGAGGTTGACCGGCAGGGGGGAGTGGCGGACGATGGCGGCGGCATCCTCGTCGTGCATGTGGCGGCGGTCTTCGCGCAGGTGGATGGTGATCTGGTCGGCACCGGCGCGGGCACAGATTCCCAGCGCGTCGAGCGGATCGGGATCGTTGATCTTCCGGGCTTCTCTGAGGACGGCGATGTGGTCGATATTGACACCGAGTTTCATGGGGATTCCTTCCGGGGCAAATTGGGATGATTATAGCAACATTATGGTAAAATCCCTCAATTTTCTCCAAGGATACAACATGGCAAAACGTGAGATCAAAAAGGCCGTCCTGGCCTATTCGGGCGGTCTGGATACCAGCATCATCCTCAAATGGCTTCAGGATGAGTACAATTGCGAAGTGGTGACCTTCACCGCCGATCTGGGACAGGGCGAAGAGGTGGAGCCTGCCCGCCAGAAAGCGCTGGAGTTCGGGATCAAACCGGAGAATATTTTTATTCTCGATCTCAAAGAGGAGTTTGTACGGGATTTTGTCTTTCCGATGTTCCGGGCCAACGCGATCTACGAAGGTGAGTACCTGCTGGGTACCTCCATCGCCCGACCGCTGATCGCCAAAAAGCAGATAGAGATCGCGCACGAGACCGGAGCCGATGCCGTCTCCCACGGGGCGACCGGCAAAGGGAACGACCAGGTACGTTTCGAGCTTGGGTATCTCAGCCTCGATCCTGAGATTGCGGTGATCGCCCCATGGCGTGAATGGGATCTAAACTCGCGCGAAAAGCTCCTGGCGTATGCCGAAAAACATGGTATTCCCATTGACAAAAAAGGGAAAAAATCTCCTTACAGCATGGATGCCAACCTGCTTCATATCTCATACGAGGGGCAGATTCTTGAAGATCCAAATGCCGAACCGGAGGAGGATATGTGGCTGTGGACCAACAGCCCCGAAGAGGCCCCTGATCATCCCGAATACATTACCATCGGTTACGAAAAAGGCGATCCGGTCAGCATCAACGGCGAATCCATGAGTCCGGCGACTCTGCTGCGCACATTGAATGAATACGGCAACAAACACGGCATCGGCCGGATCGACATCGTCGAAAACCGCTATGTCGGGATGAAAGCACGCGGATGCTACGAGACCCCGGGCGGAACGATCATGCTCAAGGCCCACCGCGCCATCGAGTCGATCACTCTGGATCGCGAAGAGGCACACCTGAAAGACGAGATGATGCCCCGCTACGCCAGCCTCATCTACAACGGTTACTGGTGGTCACCCGAGCGGGAGATGCTTCAGGCAGCGATCGACAAAACACAGGAGCAGGTAAACGGCGAGGTGCGTCTTAAACTCTACAAAGGCAACGTGACCGTTGTTGGGCGTTTTTCCGAAAATTCCCTCTACAGCGAAGAGCACTCAACCTTTGAGGAGGATGAGGTGTACAATCAGGCGGATGCGGAAGGATTTATTCGTCTTAATGCACTGCGATTCATCATCGAAGGAAAAAAACAGCCCGAACGCCGCGCGTTTGACGAGGTGGAGGTGTGCAAGATCGAGACCAAATCGGTCACTGTATGTGAGCGGATCAAACGGCTGTTTGGCTTCGGCAGGAGAAAAAAGGAAGCCTAAGACTCCTGCTGAGAAATTTTTTGTTTCAGATCGGGAATGCTGTCGTAGTGGTTGATCCCTTTGCAGCGGGATTTTGTCTGTTTGCCGTATAGATACAGTTTGATGTTTTTGCGTCTGAGGGTGTCCACCAGAAAACAGTCATCCTGGGGCAAAACGTCACCATAAATCAAAGCATAGCGGTAGCGGGTACTGTCGAGGCTTTCCAAAAAATCGGTTTCGTTGTTGACCAGGTCGCAGAGATAGCCTGCTTCTTCGAGAGCGTGTGCCTGCAAAGCCCCGGATAGCAGATGGACCGAATAGATCAGAATGTCCATGCCTCCGCTGGCAGTAGAGGTCTCTTTTTTGGCCGGGGTTTTGACCGAAACAGCCTCTGTCGATGCCGATCTCTCCTTTTCGGAAGCTTTTTCTGTGTCACGGGTAGTGGCCTTTTCCGGATAGTATTCAAGGATGAGTTTTTTGATCAGGTCGATGTTGATCGGTTTGGGAGTATAATTGTCCATCCCCGCCTTCAGGTATTTTTCACGGTCACCCCGCAATGCGTTGGCTGTCAGCGCAATAATCGGGACATGCTCAGTCTGGCTGAGCTCTTCGTGACGGAGGATCTCCCGGGTCGCCTCCATGCCATTCATGACCGGCATTTGAATGTCCATAAAGATCAAATCGTAGTCGTTTTGTTTCCGCAGCATTACGGCTTCCTTGCCGTTGGCTGCAATGGTGACATGGATACCAAAGTTTTCCAGGGTCGTTGTGATGAGTTTTTGGTTGATACGGTTGTCTTCGGCCACAAGCACATGTAGATGATCAAAACGGAGATCTTCCGATTCGATTTTGGCGGGCGATGTTTCTGTCCGGCTTGTCAGTTTTTGGAGTGTTTTGACCACTTTGGAATAATTGAGCGGTTTGAAAATCAAGGTGTGGACTTGTTCTTTGATGGATTCCAACTGCTTTTTGCTGTTGCCGGCTGCGAGGATGGTGACCGGAGTTTTGAGGGTGAGAATGTGTTCGATCTCTCCTTCACGGCGTGCATAACGCTGGTCAACAAACATCAGGTCCGGCAACGCTTCTTTGGTGAGGGTGAAAACCTCATCTTCGTAATAGAGACTGAAATCAGCACCAAGATAGCGCACATAGGATTCGAGATTGCGGTCGACCTGTCGTTTGATATTGCGTTTGGGGAGCATCAGCCCTATTTTTGTGCCTCGGAAATCAGGCCGTTCAGGGGTCTGGGCATCGGGATCCAGCTTGAAGGTAAGGGAGAAATAGAAGGTCGATCCCTCACCCGGTTCGCTGTCGATTTCGAGCTTCCCGCCCATCATGGAAACCAGTTTGCTGGAAATGGAGAGACCCAATCCTGTCCCACCGAATTTGCGTGTCGTGCTTGAATCGGCCTGCGTGAAGGCTTCGAAGATCCGTTTTTGCTGGACGGGCGAGATCCCTATTCCGTTGTCTTTGACCGAGAATTTGATGGTGACCTCCCGGTCATCCTCGAGGATACGCTCACAGAAAACACTCACTTCACCGTAGGTGCCGGTAAATTTGATGGCATTACTGATGAGGTTGACCAATACCTGGGAGATCCGTGTCGGGTCTCCCAGGATGCTGGAAGGGAGTGTCGGATCAACATACACACCAAAATCAATGTCTTTTTGAAGCGCTTTGGCTCCATAGGTTTCGACGGCAGATTCAAACTTGTCCAGAGGATTGAACGCCACCTCCTCAAGATCAATTTTCTCTGCTTTGATCTTGGAAAGATCCAAAATATCGTTAACGATGGTCAAGAGGTTTTCTGAACTCTCTTCGATAACGTGGATGAACTCTTCC
>CAYSQV010000017.1:0-3429 GCA_964433295.1 uncultured Nitratifractor sp.
GGCCGCTTTGTACATATCGATGCTGGCCCGGGGGCTGGCGCCGTATTCGATGTAGCCTTTGATCTCGCCCAGGCCGTATTTTTCCGGTTCACGGGTGGCAAAGATCAGTTCAACGATGTACTTTTCGATCTCTTCGTCCATATGGACCTGCATTGCTTCGTGCCGGAGACGTTCGAGATCCTCGACGGTGGCGACCTGTTCGATCTGGTCAAAGCTGTTGTTGGCGACACGGCGGGCGATCTCCAGCTCCTCTTCGCGGGTGTTGTAGCCTACGACGATCTTCATCATGAAGCGATCCAGCTGGGCTTCGGGGAGTTCATAGGCACCTTCCTGTTCGACGGGGTTTTGTGTCGCCATGACCAAAAACGGCAGCGCGATTTTGAAGGTCTCGTCTCCGATGGTGACCTGCCGCTCCTGCATCACCTCGAGCAGCGCGGATTGGACCTTGGCCGGGGCGCGGTTGATCTCATCGGCCAGAAGAAGGTTGGTAAAAATCGGGCCGTGTTTGATCTTGAATCCGTTGGTGGACGGATCGTAGATCTCGGTACCGATGATGTCGCTGGGGAGCAGGTCGGGAGTGAACTGCACCCGCTTAAAGGTCAACCCCAGCGTCTGCGCCAAAGCGTTGACCGCGGTGGTTTTGGCCAGTCCCGGTACCCCTTCGAGGAGGATATGCCCCCGGGTCAGCAACCCGGTGAGCAACCCTTCGACCATTTTTTCCTGCCCTACAAGGACTTTGCCGATCTCGTTTTTTATTTTCTGGATCGTCTCCACGATTCACTCCTCTTATCTTATGTATTGACGGAAGTGTATCGGGTGGAGGTTAATTGAAGTTAAATGCTCATACTCACCACGCAGTCCGGAAAAATGTCCGGCTTGGAGATGGTGATATGGAGTTGGTCAATAGAGGGAAATTTCTTTTTGAGAATCTCCTCTAACCCCGTGAGGGCATCTTCGAGCAGCTTGTATTTTTGCTCTTTGATGTGTTTTTTGGATAGCTCTACTACTTTGGCATAGTCAAGATAATTTGGCGGGATATAATCATATTTGATCATAATATCAAGCCGAACGCGTTGTTCACGGTCGCGCTCAAAATCGAGCAGGCCGATGATCGCTTCAAACTCCAGGTTCTCGATACGGATGGTCATGCGACGGCTGCCTCTTCGCCCCGGATAAGGCGGATGATATTGGGGGTGTGTTTATAGAGAATCACCAGAGAAATGATCCATAGCGGTGTGCGTACACCGATGCCGGGCAGGCCGTCGGGATAGAGGAGGTAAGAGGCGGCCAGCATGACAACAATGGCGATGATCGCTGCAAGAGAAGAGATTTTGAGCCCTTTGGCCACCCCGATCCAGACAGCAAGCGCAATAGCAGCCAACGGCCATGCCAGTACGGCAATGACACCGACACCGGTGGCGACCCCTTTGCCCCCCTCAAACCATAAAAAGGCAGAAAAGCAGTGACCCAGTACCGCCAAGACTGCGACCATCCAGAGGACATAGGGGTCGGCGCCGAGAAATTGGGCAATGAGGACCATGACGGCACCTTTGATCATGTCGAGTGCCAACGTGGCGGCGCCGAGCTTTTTGGCGAGTTTTGGGTCACGGGATTTGAGGACACGCAGGACATTCGTCGCACCGATGTTTCCGCTGCCCTCTTCCTTGATATTCACCCCGCCAAACTGCTTGGCGAGCAGGTAGCCAAAGGGGATACCGGCGATGAGATACGTGGCGATATAGAGGTAGAGATTTTGCATGCTTTGTCCTTGATTGTTCCTGGGCATTTTACCAAGATAATGTTAATTCGGTATAATGTCCGCACTCAAATGATACGAAGGATGCCCATGAATATCGACTACCGTGCCGAGATCGAGCGGCTCAAGAACAAACTGGATGTGACCGTCGTCGCGCACTTCTATCAACGGGATGAGGTCTTTGAGATGGCCGACATCACCGGAGACAGTCTGGAGCTGGCCCGCCGCGTACAGGCCGATACGAGCGAGAATGTTGTCTTTTGCGGGGTAGGATTCATGGGGCAGAGTGTCAAAGTGATCGCCCCCCAAAAACGGGTCCTTATGCCCAAGATCGCCTGCTGCGCCATGGCACGGATGATCGATGCGAGCTACTACGACGACAGCGTGGCCTACATGGAACAGCATGGGATCGCCCGGGAAGAGATCCTTCCCATCACCTACATCAACTCCGATGCCACGGTCAAAGCCAAAGTCGGCGAAATGGGTGGACTGGTCTGTACCAGTTCCAACGCCTACAAAATCATAGAAAAAGGGCTTGAGAGCGGCAAGAAGATCCTTTTTGTTCCCGACCGGTGTCTGGGACAGAACTTCGCGATACAGATGGGACTGCGCAGTTGCGTAATCGGTGAAGGGGCGTGTGATCCCAAAGAGGCTGATATCATCTGCTACAACGGATTTTGCTCCGTCCATCAGCTCTTTACGCCGGATGATGTCCATTTTTACCGCCGCAAATACCCCGACATCAAGATCGCTGTGCACCCCGAAAGCGATCCGAGTGTCACGGCATTGGCCGATTTTGTCGGCTCCACCTCTCAGTTGATCCGCTACGTTGCCGAGCTCGATCCGGAGCAGAAAGTGGCCGTAGGGACCGAATACAACCTGGTCAACCGGATGCGGGAGAAAAACACCTACGTCCTCTCGGCGACCAAGCCCGAGTGCCCCACCATGAACGAGACGACGCTGGAGGATCTCTACCGTACGCTCAAAGCGCTCGAAGAGGGTGAACCGATCAACGAGATCGAAGTCGATGAGCACACACGCCACTATGCCAAGCTTGCCCTGGATCGGATGCTGGAGATCAAATAAAATGAGCAAAGAAGATTTTATCAAAGCCGCGCTGGCCGAAGACATGGGGCGGGGCGATCTGTTTGCCCGTATCGGTGAGAGCAAACCGATCCGGGCGTATATCCTCGCCAAAAGTGACGGGGTGTTTGCCGGACGGGAGTATCTCGATACGGCAGCGCGGATCTACGACCTGGACCTGGAGTGGCACACTGCAGATGGTGCGCCCTTCCAAAAAGGGGATATGCTGGTATATCTGAGCGGGGATTCACAAACGATCCTTTCTCTGGAACGCACCCTGCTGGATATCGCTCTGCATGCCAGTTCGATCGCCACGTTGACGGCACGGTATGTGACGGCACTGGAGGGAACCGGGGTCAAGCTCCTCGATACCCGCAAAACCCGTCCCCTGCTGCGCACATTTGAAAAATACGCCGTGCGCTGCGGCGGCGGGCTCAATCACCGCATGGGGCTGGACGACTGCCTCATGCTCAAGGACACCCATCTGCGTACCATCGATGATCTGGATGCTTTTATGACGGCAGTGCGCCAAAAGATCCCGTTTACGTCCAAAGTGGAGATCGAATGTGAAGATCTCGCCATGGCCAAGC
>CAYSQV010000017.1:3439-13745 GCA_964433295.1 uncultured Nitratifractor sp.
TGGCCAAGCGGGCAATGGCTGCAGGAGCTGAGATCATCATGTGTGACAACATGTCCGATGAGGAGATCCGGGCAGTAGTGGGCTGGCGTGATGCCCACGCTCCCCATGTCCTGATCGAGGCCAGCGGCAATGTGACCCTGGAGACGATCGGCCGCATCGCCCGGACGGGTGTCGATGCGATCAGTTCGGGCAGCATTATTCATCAGGCCAACTGGATTGACCTGTCGATGCGGGTAGAAGGATAACCGTGGCGTTGGAATATGCTCCTCTGTCCGAACAGTTCCGCCGACGGATTGGTGAGCATCGTACTGTGACGATTTTGTCGCATATCCATCCTGATCCCGACGCGATCGGAACGGCATTGGGGATCTACGCCTGGCTCAAAGAACAGGGGGTACGCGTCGAAGTGGTCAATGCGACCGAAGATCTTCCACAGAATCTTGATTTTCTCACGGCGTTTGGAAAGATCAAGTCCCATATGGATTTCGAAGATTCTCTGATCATTGCCTGTGACAGCGGATCGATTGACCGACTGGGCGTGGATGTGACCGGACGCACAATCATCAATATCGACCACCACCCTACCAATACCCAATACGGTGCTCTCAATATTGTCGATCCGGATGCGGTCTCCAGCTCGGAGGTTGCTTACCGCCTGCTGTCGTTACTGCATCCGATCTCTTCGCAGAGTGCCACGGCGTTTTATGCCGCTTTGGTGAGCGATACGCGCTATTTCACGACGGGCAATATGCACCAGGGTGTCTTTGATCTTGCTTCCGATCTGGTTGGTCGAGGGGTGGATGTGCCCAGAGTAACATCCCAGATGCTTCATCGGCGTTCGCTGGCATCGCTGCGGATTCTGGGTGTGGCGATCGATTCCCTGCGGTTGGTACGCGATGCGCGGGTGGCGATCATGGTCGTGCGTCGGGACGATCGGATCCGGTGGGGAGCCAGGGGGAGCGATCTGGACGGAATTGTGGACTATGCCCGCTCTCTGGCAACGGTTCGGATCGCAGTCATGCTTGTCGAACGCAAAAAAGAGATCAAAGTTTCTCTGCGCAGCAAGGGGGCAGACGTCAGCCGCATCGCACGCCATTTTGGCGGCGGCGGTCATCATGCAGCGGCAGGATTTGAGGTGTCGCAGATGGATCTGGCTGCCTGCGAGCAGGCGATACTCGAAGTCCTGGATCAAGAGGAGGTATTGGGATGAGACCGTACAACCGCTATCGTCCGCGTCGCCGCCGTCGTGTTTGGCCGTGGATTGTGATTTTGCTGGGGTTGCTGCTTGGCGCGGGGGCCTGGGCTGTCACTCAGTACCTTCCTCAGTTTGAGCGTGTGCCGCCTCAGATCCTCGCCCCAAAGTCAATCTTTTGGAGCGAGGAGGTCCCGATCAAAGTAACCCTGCGGGACAACCGGGGTTTGAGCGAATACCAGGCGATCCTCACGGATGGTCAGCAAAACATCCCGATCGCCTCCAACCGCTTCATGATCCCGCTCAAAGAGGCGCAGGTCGCGCTTCGGCTTCCCAAAGAGGCGGCCAAAAAGATCCAGCACGGCCAGTGGGTACTGATGATCCAGGCACGGGACACCAGCCTCATCAACCGTGTGTTTGACAACAACGCCATCGCCACCGTCAAGATCGTTCCCGATACCACCCCACCGGTATTGACGCTGTTGGCCAAAAGTCCCACCGTGGCACGGGGCGGAAGTGCGCTGGTGGTTTTCAAAGCCGAAGATGCCAACCTCAAATCGGTCTACATTGAGGCGGGAGGACGTCGCTTTGTCCCCGAGATCTATCGCCGCAAACCCTACTACGCTACTTTGATCGCGTGGCCATTTCAGCGCAAACATCTTGATGCGACGCTGGTGGCGACCGATCGTGCCGGGAACCGTTCGACCCTGAAATTTGGTTTTCCCGTTGTGTACAAGAAATACAAAGTCTCCTGGATTCATGCAAGTGACCGTTTCATAAACGGGCGCATTACCGAGGTGGCCAAAACCGATCCAAAAACTGCCGACATTGCCGATCCGTTGGAGCGTTTCCGGGCGGTCAACGAAACCATGCGGCTGGCCAACGAAAAACAGATCCACCGTTTGGCGCAATCGCAGAAGACCGGCATTATGACAGTGCCATGGAAGATCAAGGCTTTCTACCCTTTGAAGTCGGCCAAGCTGGTCGCCGATTTTGGAGATGAGCGCCACTATTACTATCACGATCGCAAAAAAGAGGTCTCCCGATCGTACCATGTCGGTTACGATCTGGCCAGTGTGCGTCATGCCCCCATCGTCTCCTCCAATCCCGGCAAAGTGGTGTTTGCCGGGCGCAACGGCATCTACGGCAACATGCCGTTGATCGATCATGGATTTGGTCTGGCGACTTTGTACGGCCACTGCTCCCAGATCCTGGTTGAAAAAGGAGACGAGGTGACCGCGGGACAAATGATCGCCCGCACCGGCATGACCGGACTGGCGCTGGGGGACCATCTCCATTTTGGGGTACTGGTACACGGGATCGAGGTGTGGCCGATGGATTGGATGAAGGGCAACTGGATCCACAAAAACATCGATGCGGTCTTCCAAAAAGCGGATAAGATCATAGCCAAAACAGCGAAGAAAAAAAGTCCATGACCCTGCTGATCAATCCCCTGAGCGTCCCGATGCAGATCGGCTGCTATCGCCACGATCGCCTCGTGGACATCCGCGTGATCCGGGGGCGGGCATCCGAGGGGCTGCTGGAAGCGCTGGAAACGTTGATAGAGGCGGAGCCTGTGACGCGGATAGTGTATGCCAACGGGCCGGGCAGCCACATGGCGACCAAACTTACCTACATTGCGCTGGCGACGCTGGAAGTGCTGCGGGGGATCCCCTTTGTCGGTGTCAGTGCTTTTGAGCTTAACGACGGCCAGCCGATTCGTGCAATGGGGTTATTGTACTTTGTCAAAGAAAAAGAGACTATAATAACGCAAAAGTTTGACGAACATGTCACGCAGGAATTTGGGATGCCTGATCGTCTTGACGATCTAGTGTTAGCCACTGAGAATACTCCGCTCTATATTCTCCCTGCCGTCCAAAGGTAACCCGTGATCATCAGTGTACCCGCCACCAGTGCCAACCTCGGTCCCGGTTTTGACACCCTGGGGTTGGCGATCGACCTGCGCAATGAGATCGCGATCAAACCCTCGCGGTTTTTGAGTTTGTCGACCCACGGTGAGGGGAGCGAAAACCCCCGAATCAAAAAAAACACCCTTTTTCTGAATATTTTCAACAAACATTACCGTCGTCTCAGCGGCAAGCACAATACTTTTCGGTTCGAATTTACCAATCGCATACCGATCTCCCGGGGACTGGGGAGTTCTTCGGCGGTGATCGTCGCGGCCATCACCGCCGCCTATGCCGCCGCCGGTGCCAAATACAACAAACGGGAGATCCTCAATCATGCGTTGAAGTTTGAGCACCATCCGGACAACATCACTCCGGCGGTGATGGGCGGATTCAATGTCGCGTGCCTCGAAGGGGATCGGGTTTTCAGCAAAAAAAGGCGCATGCCCGGTTATCTGCGTGCTGTTCTGGTTGTTCCCAACCGTACCATTTCGACCAACCGCTCCCGTCACGTCCTCCCCAAGGTCTATCCCAAAGAGGAGATGGTCTACTCGCTCTCGCGGGCAGCCTATATGACGGCGTTGTTTATGAGTGAGTCGTGGGATCAGCTCCGTATCGCCTCCAAAGACAAGATCCATCAGGATCGCCGGATGAAAATGATGCCCGATCTTTTTGAAGTCCAAAAGATCGCCTTGAGCCAGGGCGCGTTGATGAGTACGCTCTCCGGAAGCGGATCGACCTTCTTCTCCCTGGCCTACGAAGACGATGCTGATGCGATCGCGCAGGCACTTGCGCAGCGTTTTCCCCACTACCGCGTTTTGATCCAGGCGCTGGACAATCACGGAGTCACCGTAAAGAGTTAATCTCTTTTGGGTATAATAGCGATGCAAAAAATGAGTCCCACACGCATGTGCATCGCCTGCCGCACCAGAGAATCCCAAAACGATTTGATTAGACTGCAGCTGCAAGAGGGGCACGTAGTACCCTTTTCGGGGAGAGGGCGGAGTTTTTATCTTTGCCCGGCGTGTGCGGACGATCCCAGGCGGATGCGCGGCATCGCCAAGCGTCTGGGCGTCGAGTACGACCCATTGTTGACCATACTAAAGGAGTTTACCACCCATGGGGAAAATTAAGATCCAAGAGATTGCCGCCGAAGCCGGCATGTCCAACAACGAAGCGATCACCAAAGCCAAAGAGCTGGGCTTCGATGTCAAAGTGGCCGGCAGTTCGATCTCGTTTGAAGAGGCGGAGATTCTGGTCGATTATGCCTTGACCGGCAAACTGCCAGAGGGCTTCAAGAAGCCTGAGAAAAAAGCCAAAGTCACCGTCAAGAAAAAGGCCAAAGCCGAGTCGGAAGAATCGACACCCCGAGAGGAGCCGGCCGTGCCCGTCGATGATCACGCCGGGGAGCATCCCGCAGTGGAGTCCGAAGAGGCACCCGAAGCGGTCGATATGCCCACAGAGACAGCTGCGGCTGAAACGGCATCGGTCAAGAGCTCGAAGGCGGAGATCCCAGCAGAAGAGGAGACCAAACCCCGTCGAGCCCGGCGCCCCATCGGTCGTGGCGGGATCACCATTGTCAAAAAAGCCAAGCCGACTCCCACCCGTGCCTCCAAAGGTATCTCGCTGGGCAATGCGCCCGCCCCCAGTCCCAAAAAGAAAAAATCCAAACGTCCCGTTGAGGCCAAAACCACTGGGGAGAAGTTGGAGATCCTTGGAGATCGGGGACTGGGAGCCAGTGTGGAACTCTACGAAGAGGAAGAGGTGGTCCTGCTTGATTTCTCCGACAAGAACATCTACGAAGAGATGAAGCGTCAGGAGGAACGTCGCCGTGCCGAAGCGAAAAAGCGCGATCAGCAGCAGGGCAACATGAGTGCCGGGGCCCGCCGTTTTCAGCCTCAGCAGCGCCGCTCGATCCGTCGGGGCGGCAAAAAGAAACGGTACACCCGTCAAGAAACCCAAGAGAAGGTCAGTGTGGTCAAGATCCCCGAAGATGTCCGTGTCTATGAATTCGCCGAGAAAGTCGGCAAAAGTGTGGGTGAGGTGGTCAAGGTCCTTTTTGCGCTGGGCACCATGGTGACCAAAAATGACTTCCTCGACAAAGATGCGATCGAGATCCTGGCCGAGGAGTTCGAGGTGCAGGTCGAGACGATCAATCCGCTCGATGCGCTCGATTATGTCGCTACCTACGATGAGGTGGAGGATGCCGATCCTCAGACTCGTCCACCGGTCATTACGATCATGGGGCATGTCGACCACGGTAAAACTTCTTTGCTCGACAAGATCCGTTCAACCAAGGTCGCCGACAAAGAGGCCGGCGGCATCACCCAGCATGTGGGCGCCTATCAGGTAGAGAAGAACGGTCAGAAGATCACCTTTGTTGATACACCGGGTCACTCGGCCTTTACCGAGATGCGAGCCCGCGGAGCCATGGCAACCGATATTGCGATCATCGTGGTCGCCGCCGATGACGGCGTAATGCCGCAGACCAAAGAGTCCATCTCCCACGCCAAAGCCGCCGGCGTGCCGATGATCTTTGCAATTAACAAAATGGACAAAGAGTCGGCCAATCCCGACAACGTCAAATCTCAGTTGGCGGAGATGGACATTCTCGCCGTTGACTGGGGCGGAGAGTATGAGTTTATCCCCGTATCGGCACATACCGGTATGGGGATTGACGATTTGCTGGAGACGATCCTTTTGCAGGCGGAGATGATGGAGCTTACCGCCGATCCGAGTCGCAACGCCAAAGCGATCGTTGTCGAGAGTTCGGTCGAAAAAGGTTTTGGTCCCGTAGCCAATATCATCGTCAAAAACGGTACCCTGCATGTCGGAGACAATGTGATCGTGGGCACCACCTACGGACGGGTGCGGACCATGATCCTTGATGACGGCAGTCGCGCCAAAGCGATCGGTCCGAGTACACCGGCGGCAGTTGTGGGGCTCCAGGAGGTACCCGAAGCGGGTGAAGTGATGGTCGCCATGGAGAGTGAAAAAGCGGTCAAAGAGATCGCCGACAAGCGGCACGAGCTGGCCCGTACCAAGCACTTGTCCAAATCAACCAAAGTCTCCATTGACGAGTTGGGCAGTCTGATCGCCGAAGGGCAGATCAAAAAACTCCCCCTCATTGTCAAAGCCGATGTCCAGGGCTCTCTTGAGGCGATCAAAGGGGCGCTGGCGGATCTTAAAAACGAAGAGGTGCAGGTGCAGGTGATTCACGACGGCGTAGGCGGCATCACCGAGAGCGATGTGACCCTCGCCGATGCGAGTGAGAATGCCATGATTATCGGCTTCAATGTCCGCCCCACCGGTGCAGTCAAAAACAAAGCCAAAGAGCTCGGTGTTGAGATCAAAGCCTACTCGATCATCTACGATCTGCTGGACGATGTCAAAGCCCTGCTGGGTGGGCTGATGAGTCCGGTCGTCAGCGAAGAGATCACCGGCCAGGCCGAAGTGCGCGAGACCTTTACGGTGGCCAAAGTGGGCACCATTGCCGGGTGCATGGTCACCGACGGCCTGATCGAGCGTGGAGCCGGAGCACGACTGATCCGTGACGGCGTGGTGATCTACACCAGCACTATCAGTTCTCTGAAACGTTTCAACGACGACGTCAAAGAGGTACGAAACGGCTTTGAGTGCGGTATCATGCTGGAGAATTTCAACGACATCAAAGTGGGCGATGTCTTTGAGACCTTCAAAGAGGTGGAGGAGCAGGCGACCCTATGACCCCTGAAGAGATCAAGCTCAAGCGTACCGAATCGGTGCTCAAGGAGATCCTTCCCGAAGCGCTTGCGACGCTGGATGATCCCCGTATCAACCATCTCGGGGTCAATGACGTCGTCTGTTCACGCGGGCGATACGATGCCAGGGTTTTCCTCGAACGCGGCAGCCTGAATGAGGCGGAGCAGGCGGAAGCATTGCGCCAGCTCCGCAAGGTCTCGGGGCATTTGACCACCTATGTACGTGACAGCGAAGGGTGGTTTCGGGCGCCGAAGTTTACCTTTGAGTTTGACGATCAGCTCGATCGGATTACCCGAATGGAAGAGCTGTTTGCGCAGATCGCCGCCAAAAAAGAGGAAAGATCATGAATCTTGAAGAGCAGATTGCCAAAATTGTCCGCTCTTGCGGAGCGGAATTTTACGATACAGAGACCGCGACTGAAGCTGACCAGACCCTCTACCGTGTCTACATCACCCATCCCGAAGGGGTGACGCTTGATCTGTGTGCCGAGATCTCCCGTGAACTTTCCCCCTTTCTGGATGTTCATCCCCCTATGAGCGGAAAATATTTCCTTGAAGTCTCTTCACCGGGGATCGAGCGCCGCCTTACAAAACCCCGCCATTTTCAGCAGGCCATCGGCGAAAAACTCAAGCTCAAAGTCCCCGGAGCCGATCGCCTCAAGGGGACACTGCTTTCGGCTGATGAACACGGGATCACTCTGGAGACCAAACACGGGGAAGAATCGTACACTTACGGTGACATTCTCAAAGCAAGGACCTATTACGAGTGGTGATCATCGTCGGTTGAGCAGGTAGATTGCCACGACGGCCATGGTTGTTCCAGCCAGCATCCCGATGGTGACGTGCTCCCCCAAAAACAGTGCGCTCAGCCCGATTGCACTGAATGGGACAAGGAAGGTAAATGAGCTGATCTTGTCTGCCCCGATCTTTTGTCCGCCGACAAAATAGATCGACGTGGCAAATGTGGTACTCAAAAGTGCCACCGAGAGGAGATTGAACCATGCCCATCCCCCCAGATGCACCATATCGGTATGAAAGTCGGCTACCAACAGCCCTTCGATCAAGGTTGTGAACAGATAGAGGTAAAAACTGTACACCAGGGGTGCGATGCGGGTCGTTTTGGACGCAACAATGGTGAGAATTGCCCAGAGGATGGCCGCGAGAACAAAATAGAGGTTTTCCAGACGGAAGATCTGTTCCCGACTGAAATGCCATACCCCAAGGATCGTCATCACCCCAACAGCTCCGAGCATAAGGGCCAGGAGATCCCTCTGCCGCACTGTACGCCTGCCCAGCAGTGCAGAGAGAGCAAAGGTGACGATGGGGATGAGGGTCGTGACAAAGGCCCCGCCCAGCCCGGCAGTCCCCAAACGGGTCCCCTCGATAAAAAGCCAGGTGTAGAGGGTCAGGAGTGCTGCCGCCGCGAGTGTGACAGCCAGCATGCGCCGATCAATCCTAAAAGAACGCCTCAGCCACAACAGTATAGGCACCATGCTGATCGTTGTTAGCAGGTAGCGGTAGAAGATGATCGCATTGACGCTCATGTGATCGCTCAGATACTTCACATGCACCCACGCAGCTCCCCAACCGATCATGGCAATGAACATCAGGATATAAAAAATGGTGGGGTTTTTCTGTGATGGCATGGTGTCTCTTTGGCGATAGAATGGCGTATTATACCCAAATCCCGAAATAGAAATTTTCTTTCGGGTGTTTGGTTGGTGCGGTAATACTATAAATTTAAGGCTTTGAAATGAAATTTTATAACCGAGAAAAAGAGCTCAAAAATCTCCACGATAGAGAGAAGCTCAGACTCAGTTATGCCTACTCAGATATAGGGAACTATTGGGAGAGGGGCAATCAAAACGAGATCGATATCGTGGCAGTCAATGATGAGCAAAAACAGATTTATGCTATAATTATTTCAAAGAAAGAATCTCAGGAGTCGGCAGATGGACATAGCATTGATAGAGAAGATCCGACAACAAAAAGTATCGCTTCTACAAGAGGGATTTGAAATCATAGGCGTGTTCGGCTCCTTTGCTCGCGGAGAAGAGGATACTCGGAGTGATCTGGATCTGCTGTACGATATCCGACCGGAGTTTCTCAAGCACCACAAAGGCTTTGAAGCCTTTGCTCGGATCAATGCCATCCGCAAACAACTTCAGAAGGCACTCGGCAGACAAATTGATCTGGCGACCATCGATCATCCGGGCAAAACATTTCGCCAGTATGCCCTCAAGGATGTGGTCTATGTCTAATGATCGGGCGAGACTACAATTTATCAATGAAAAAATAGACGATCTGATGTCATTTCGCGATCAGTTTGGCACGATTGTCGCTCTGCCTGAGAATATCATGTTTTTGTTGAAGTCTTTTGTATGTGATGAGTAAATAGTAAATACTTGACCCTGTTTACTCCCGCTGGAGGAGATGTAAGAATGAAAGGAAAAACTGCGATCACGATCAAAGAACTCACCGAGAGGATCGGCATCACCCCCAAAGGCATAGAGTGGCAACTCCAAAAACTAAGAAAAGAGGGTCTGATAGAGAGAGTTGGATCTGCGAAGGGTGGATGATGGTATAGAAAAGAGTAAATTGTGAATACTTGACCCCGTGCCTTTTGTACACCTGCTGGTAATGATACCACCAAAGCTTTCAATTTCGGATTACATGGGAGCTTTGAAGGGGCGTACGGCCATACGGATACTCAACCAATACAAAAAACTCAGGCAAAGACCGTACTGGGGGAACCACTTTTGGTCAAAAGGGTATTGTGTTGATACCGTGGGGTTGAACAGTGAGATGATACGTAAGTATGTCAAACATCAGGAGAAACACGAGAGGCGGACAGAGCAGCAACGTCTGTTCTGATTTTCAGAGGAAGAGAACGTTGTCATCCTGACTTTGAGGTGGCAGGCAGTGCTTACCCCTTCAAGGGGTGACCAATACCTGCCCCTCTGGGGTAGGATATTTATGTTTGTTACTCGTGCCCCGAATCGAATATTTAAGGACACTATCAGTAGAATAGTATTACATAATTATGACAATAAAGGTGCAAGAGATAAGGATTTACATTGATTTTAATAGCCAACGAAGATAAAGAAAATATTAAAGATATAACGTTTGGCGAAAATGATATTGTCAAAAAAATAACTTCTACAAAAGCAATATTCGAAACAATCAAGGAAATCGACCGTTATTTTGCAAATCAAGCCTTAAATAATAAAGTCGTATCAATTTTCTTTCACGATAGTATCAATTTTATCAATCCATTATTTATTATGCTCCTGATCATGGTTCACAAGAAATATTGGGAAGATAAAGTTATTTTAGTTGTTGACTTATTAGAATTTAAGCGAGATTATTTTGACGACAAAGGCAAATTAAAAGACGACCCAAGGCAGCATTATTTTCATCGCATTATGCTACTTTTTGAATTGTATGACCCTAGGGTTCTCCTAATG
>CAYSQV010000018.1:0-13465 GCA_964433295.1 uncultured Nitratifractor sp.
GTTCTTTCTTGAAGGTATCGGTGGTCATGATCGCGCGTGCAGCAGCGTCTGAGTGGCGTGCAGTGTAGTCAAACCGTTCCAGCGCCGAGACGATCTTGTCCACCGGCAGCCGATAGCCGATCACGCCGGTGGAGCTCATGAGAGGGTTGACTGCTCCTATATGCTCGGGCAGCGCGGCCAGGATGGTCTCGATATCTTTGATCCCCTTCTCGCCGGTCATGGCGTTGGCGTTTTTGGCATTGATGAGGAGGAAATTGGTCTGGAACCCTTCGGGATAGCGCTTGAAGTGGCGAATGGGGGCGGCCTGGAAGCGGTTGGTAGTAAAGCGCGCGCTCACATCGCACAGCGCATCGCTTCGGATAAACGCCACATCTCCGGCCAGATCGGTCGGGCTGCTGTTGGCTGGAGAGGTACGCATCCCGACGTTGATCCCGTCACAATAAAATCCCTTGACGGCGGCGAGTCCCCCTTCAACCGGTGTGATCTCAAACATCCTGGAGTTCCTCGGGGCGCTCTTTGCGCCGGATCAGTTCTTTGGCTTTGGCGATCCCTTCGCTCGTGCCGACCAGGATCAGTCTGGATTTTGGCATGATGATGGTGTCCCCTTTGGGCATGGGGATAAAGGCATCCTCTTTGGGGCGGATCCCAATCACATCGACATTGGCGATATCGCGCAGGCGGGCCTGTTTGAGCTTTTGCAGCACCAGCCAGCTGGTTTTGGAGATCTTGACCTCCTCCATGTCGAGCGGGGTATCGCTGCGGTAGAGAAACTCCTGGAGGATATTGGCCATGTCGGGACGTACGGCAATGGCGTTGATCCGCTGGGCCAGCAGCTTGGTGGCGGTGACCACCCGGTCGGCTCCCAGTTTGTGGAGTTTCTGCTCATCCTCTTCGCTGTTGGCATCGGTGATGATCAAAAAGGGCTGCCGATCCCGTCCGATCTCCCGTTCGTAGAGGCGTACCGAGGCGATCACAGCGATGTTGTCGGCGATGTTGTCGGCCAGTGAGATCACCCCTTTGGCGCTGGAGAGGTGGGATTTGAGTATGCCCGTTTCGGTATGGGGTTCTGCGGAGACAAAATAGGGATAGTGGAATTGTCTGGCGATCTCCTCCATGTCTTCGCGGGGGTCGACGACAACAAACGGAATATGGTTTTCTCTCAGTTGCCGAGTGACCTGGACGGTGTAGTCGTTGTGATAGCAGACCACAAAGTGCTGCTTGAGTCTGGCGATCTCGTAGAGCATTTTTCTCTCCTTGGCGATTTTTTGGAACTCCCCTTTTTTGATTACTTCGGCGATAATTCCAACGGCGATGGTAAAAACCACGAAGCCGAAAATGATCAGCGTGATCGTAAAGATCCGTCCTGCATCGGAGATCGGTTGGATCTCGCCGTATCCGACGGTGGTGAAAGTGATGCCGGTCTGATAGATCGCATCCATCAGGGGAAAATCGTCGATAACCATGTAGCCGATCGTGCCGGCCAGCATCGTCAGAACGGTCAGAATAAGGGGGATACGGAACGGAGCGAGGTGCCCGTAGAATTCATCATTGAGGGTGATATGGGGTTTGGAAGAATCGTACCAGCCGAGCGACTTTTTGATCCGTTTCATTGTGCCGCTTTGTTCATGCGGTGCATGATCCCCCGCGAGGAGGGGGATTATCCGGCGACCTGAGCCTGGGCTGCCTTTTTCTTCATGGTGCGAAGGGTCGAGGCAGCGACTTTGATCTTTTTGGTGGTGCCGTCATCGAGTGTGACGCGAACCGTACGGAGATTGGGAAGCTGCCGTCGCTTGGTCTTGTTGTGTGCGTGAGAAACATTGTTTCCAGTCAGAGGGCCTTTGCCGGTTACTTGACATCGTCTTGCCATGATAGTGCCTTTTGGTTGTGAAAATTTAGAAAAAGTTTTGCGATTTTACTCAAAAATCCCTTAATAGGTGCTAAACCTCCGCCATTTGGCTGTAACGAACGTTGTGGTATAATCGGGCAATTTCTTTCCGCAGGGGTGGATTATGCTTGTTGCACCGAGTATTCTTTCGGCCGATTTCGGTCATCTGGCACGCGATGTTGCCGCGATTTGCGAGGGGGGGTGCGATCTGGTACATGTGGATGTGATGGATGGCCATTTTGTTCCCAATCTCACCATCGGTCCTGTCGTGGTCGAGGCGGTCGAAAAAGCCTCCACCCAGCCGCTCGATATCCACCTGATGGTCGAGAATAACCCCTTTTTTGTTGACCTTTTTGCTCCACTGCAACCGGCCTATATCTCCTTTCATGTCGAGGAGGAGAAACATCCGCACAGGCTGATCCAGAAGATCAGAGATCACGGTATCCGGCCCGCGATCGTCCTCAACCCCCACACCCCGCCCGAATCGATCGAATACCTCCTCGAAGAGCTTGACATGGTGCTCCTGATGAGTGTCAATCCCGGTTTTGGCGGACAGAGTTTCATCCCTTCGGTGATCGAAAAGGCTCAGCGACTCAAAGCGCTCATCGCAAAACGAAACCCGAAATGCCTTATCGAGGTTGACGGCGGTGTCAACGATACCAATGTCAAAGCACTTGCGGCCGCGGGCGTGGATATCGTTGTGGCCGGCTCATTCGTATACAAGCACCCCGACGGGATTGACAAGGCGATCGCCTCCCTGAAAATGAGGGACAAGGAATGAGGGGCGAGGAATGCATGTACGCATCGGTTGAGCCGGTGCTCTTTTTGATGAACCGCAGTGCAGTACAATGCAAACCAAAACTGCCCGCTGCCCGCTGCCCGCTGCGCATTCTTTTGCGAAAGGTTTTTTCGTGAGAGTAAAGATCTGCGGGATCACCAGCCTCAAGGATGCGCTGCATGCCGTAGAGGCAGGCGCGGACGCTTTGGGATTTGTCTTTTATGACAAATCTCCCCGTTTTATCTCCCCGGATGCTGCCGGGGAGATTGTCAAGGCATTGCCTCCGTTTGTAGAGAGGGTCGGGCTTTTTGTCCATGAGGCACCGGAGCGTGTCAACCAAATATGTCAAGACGCAGGGATGTCGCTGGCGCAGATTCATTTTGAAGCGGATGCGGCCTATCTGGATGCTTTGAGGCTCAAAAGTCTGCCGGTGGTCCGGGTTCAAAGCCCGGACGATATTGATCGTTTCGCTGATCGGTATCGCCTGGTCGATGCCTATGTGGAGGGGTATGGCGGCGCGGGCAAACGGCTGGCGCTGGAGTGGTTTGAAGGGCGGGACAACCGTCGGATCATTCTTGCGGGCGGATTGACACCTGAAAATGTCACCGAGGCAGCCGGTTTGGGCTTTTACGGTGTGGATGTCAGTTCGGGTGTCGAAGCCCGTCCCGGAGAGAAAGACCCCCAAAAAGTGGAGCGCTTCATCGCCCATGCTAAAAGTCTATGAAGAGCTTACCGCCGCATTTCGGCGGCATGAAGGGTGTCTGAGCCCCGAGGCGTATGAACGGATCGTCCGCAAACACACGACGCTGTTCGAGGATGAGGAGACGATCTTTCTGCTCTTGCAGGCGTCGGGCTATCCGATCGAAGCGACTGATCGGGGGTATCGCTATCGGCCGTGGTTCATGCCGTATCGGCACGAGACGTTTTGTGTCATTGACATCGAGACCAACGGTTCCAAGCCGGAGAAATCCCAGGTGATCGAGATCGGGGCGGTCAAGATCCGCAACGCAGAGATCATCGACCGGCTCGAGACCTATGTCTCCTGTGCCTACCTGCCCGATCAGATCATCAAGCTTACCGGGATTGAGCCGCAAGACCTCGTCGGCGCGCCCAGCCGTCGTGAGGCATTGACGATGCTGCGGGATTTTCTCGATGATGCGATCTTTGTGGCGCACAACGTGCAGTTTGATTATTCGTTCCTGAATGCGTCGTTTGAGCGGTTTGGGCTGGGGAGCATCGGCAATCCCCGCATGTGCACCATCGAACTGGCCAAACGGACGTTTGAGAGCGAACGCTACGGACTGGCGTATCTGAATGAGACGCTGGCATTGGGCGCCAGTGTCCAGCATCGGGCGTTTTGCGATGCGCGCGCCGCGTCGCGGGTGATGCTCAAATCGTTTGAAAACCTTCCGGAGTCGGTCAAGACCACGGATGAGCTTCTTCGATTCTCCGTATCGAGCAAAAAAGAGAGAACCGCCAGCAGGCAGGGGGCGAAAGCCCGCGCAACGTTTTGAAACCATAACAGGAGATTTATCCATGCCGACGATTATCCCCTACAGGGGCCTGACACCCAAGAGAGACGAGAGTACCTGGATAGCGCCCACAGCAGCTGTGATCGGGGATGTTGAGATTGGCAGGGATTGCTCCATCTGGTTCGGGACGGTTATCCGGGGCGATGTGCATCGTATCCGGATCGGGGATCGCACCAGCGTGCAGGATCTGAGCATGATCCATGTCACCCACTATAAACAACCGGACAAAAGCGACGGCAACCCCACGATCATCGGCAACGATGTCACGATCGGGCACAGAGTGATGCTGCACGGCTGCACCATCGAGGATGCCTGCCTGATAGGGATGAGTGCGACCATTCTCGATGGTGCGGTCATTGGCAAAGAATCCATCGTCGGAGCCGGTGCACTTGTGACCAAAGGCAAGGTATTTCCTCCCCGATCCCTGATACTCGGTTCACCGGCCAAAGCGGTACGCACTCTGAGCGACGATGAGGTGGCGGAGCTTTACGCGTCGGCACGTCGCTATGTAGCGTTTGCCCAACCCTATAAAGAGCAGGAGCGGACATGACCGAACCGATCCGAAAAACGCTCAAAGACATCTTTTCCAGAGATGTGCTGCCGTTTGTGCTTGTCGTCGGTATCGGTTCGGTGCTGTTTTGGATCGTGCCTCTGTGGTGGCTCTGGGACGGATTGGTGGGTCTGGTTGAGTGGCTGGCACATCTGCTGCCGTGGACCAAAAACTGGAAAGCAGGATCGGATACCACCTCTTTTTGGAGTGTGCTCAAGGTCGGTTATGTACTGGTAACGATCACGGTCTCGATCGCTACAGCCTTGTGGGGAGAGGGGATATTGCGCCGCCTTGCGTATCGCCACTATCCGCAGCTAAGAGTCACCGGGGAGAGCCGAATACACCGATCACTGTATTACAACCTCAAGGCAAACAGTGTGTTTGCCCTGCTGCTGATCGTCACGTTTCCGCTGCTTTTTATTCCGTATCTTGGGAAAATGTGGCTGCTGTATCTCTGGTCGATACAGATCAAAGAACCGACGGTGTATGATGTGGGTGCGCTGCTCGATTTTGACAGGAAGCAGATCCGATCCTACGCCAAAAGATCGCGCACCATCAGCTTCATAGCCGCAGCGCTCAACTTTGTCCCCATCGTCAACTTTTTTGTGCCGCTTTTTGCGCAGATACTTTTCTTGCACACAATCATGGAGAGGGAGACAGGGGGCAGGGTTTAGGCACAGGGGTGCTGCGTCATTCCGGACTCGATTCGGAATCGGGTTCAGAATGACGGAAACAGCATCGAGGGGTTAGCTCTCTTTGAGCAGCTTGTCCGCCAGTTTCTTGACATAGTTGACGGTTTTTTTCTTCACCTTGTCGTGGATCTTGGTGACGTATTTTTCCAGCAGTTCCTGGGAATTGATCTTTTGGACGTTCTCCGGCGGAACGATGCGATGGTAGGTGCCGTCGTTTTGGAGTTCCCAGCGTAGTTGGTTGTCGGCCAGCTGGAGATGGAGGATGTGGAGGATCCGCTCGTTGAGCTCGGGGTCATGGATAGGCGTCATCAGCTCGATACGCCGGTCGAGGTTGCGTGTCATCAGATCGGCGCTGGAGATGTAGGTGGGATCGGTGTGCTTAAACCAGTAGATTCGTGGGTGTTCCAGGTATTTGCCGATGATGGAGCTGACGGTGATGGTCTCGCTGACGCCGGGGATGCCCGGTCGCAGGGAGCAGATCCCCCGAATGATCAGTTCGATCCGCACACCGGCCTGCGAGGCGGCATAGAGAGCACGGATGATCGTCGGATCGACAAGGGAGTTGGCCTTGAAGATGATGTGCCCCTTGGTGCCGTGGGATTTTTCCCGTTCGATGAGCTTGAGCAGACGCGGTTTGATCTGGGTGGGGGACATGTAGAGACTGCCGAGTTTGGTGTGGGTCGAGAAGCCGGTTAGAAAATGGAAAAACCGGGTAGCGTCCTTGTTGAAATCCTCTCGTACGGTGAAATAGCTCACGTCGGTGTATATCTTGGCGGTCGAGGGGTTGTAGTTGCCGGTGGCCAGATGGAGATAGCTCTTGAAGGCTTCCCCTTCCCGTTTGATCACCTGGGCGATCTTGGCGTGGACCTTGAGACCGGGGATTCCGTAAACGACATGGGCACCGGCGTCTTCGAGGGCTTTGGCCCAACGGAGGTTGTTTTCCTCGTCAAATCTTGCTTTGAGTTCCACCAGTACCGTGACCTGCTTTTCGTCCCGTGCGGCATCGATAAGGGCCTTGACGATGGGGGACTTGGGACCGACACGGTAGAGGGTCATACGGATGGCCAGTGTCGCAGGATCGGCGGCGGCCTGCTGAATAAACTTGACCACCGGCTCAAAACTTTCATAGGGGTGATAGAGCAGTATGTCCTGATGTTCGATCGCCTCGAATATGTCCTGATTTTCCAGTGGCGGGAGGGTTTTTGGGGTGTAGGAGGGAGGAAGCAGATGGGCCAGAGCTTTGTCGCCGACGATCTGCCAGAGTGCCCCGAGATTGAGCGGTACGGAGTGGTAATAGTAGATATCGTCCTCTTCAAGGCGTATATGGCTGTTGAGGAAACTCACCAGATCCTCGTCTGCATCCTGATTGAACTCCAGCCGAACGATGGAGCCTTTGTTGCGGGAGCGGAGACCCTCTTCGAGAATCTGAAGGAAGTCATCGGCCTCTTCTTCTTCGATCTCCATATCGGCGTTGCGGGTGACGCGAAAAGGGGTGGAGCTGATCTTGGTGTAGCCGGGAAAAAGATCACCGATGAAGTGTTCGACGATGCTTTCGATCGGGACAAAAACCCCTTGGGACTGGATAAAGCGGGGGAGGATACGGGGGATGCGCACCAGCCCGTGTTTGATGTTGCCGTCACGATCGCTGAGTTTGACGACGATGCCAAAGCTGAGGTTGTTCAAATGGGGAAACGGATGGGTCGCATCGACCGCGATGGGGATGATCACGGGATAGATCGCATCGAAAAAAGTTTCACCAAGATGCTCCTGTGTCTCGTAGGGGAGCTGGTCGTAGAGTTCGATCCGAACCGAGTGGGGTCGCAGCATGCTCATGATCTCATGGTAGCTGTGTTCGAGTGTTTCCATCTCGGTGTGTAGATGGGTGTGGATGGCGGCCAGCTGTTCGGCCGGGGTCATCTTGTCGTTGCCGGTCTCCTGAATACGGGCTTTGTAGAGCGATTTGAGACCCGCGACACGGATCATATAGAATTCATCGAGATTCGTTCCGTAGATCGCGAGGAATTTCAGCCGCTCCAGCGGCGGCAATGACGTGTCCTGCGCCTGCGCCAGGACCCGGGTGTTGAACTGGAGCCAACTGAGCTCACGGTTGAAATAATATTCCGAAGAAGATAAATTGGTTGACATGGCTACCCTTGTTGCTATCGTGTATCTATTATACTTTTTAATGTTTAAGGTTGACTTTTTAGAGCTTTTTGATTTTGGCGATCTCATCCCTCAACCGTGCCGCTTCTTCAAAATCGAGTTTCTTGGCGGCGGCCAGCATATGGGCTTTGAGCTCTTTGACGAGACGCTGGCGTTCGGCGGTGGGCATTTTGTCGAGCTTGGAGCGGCGGCTGTAGAGTTCGCCCGCGTCCTCGACCCGGAGATTGGTGTCGAGTTCCCGGATGGTGGTCCGGGGGGTGATGCCGTGTGCGCGGTTGTACGCAATCTGTTTTTGGCGTCGGGCCCGGGTGATGTCGATGCAGGCCTGCATTGAGCGGGTGATCTTCCTGGCGTACATCAGCACCTGGCCATTGCTGTTGCGTGCGGCACGCCCGGCGGTCTGAATAAGGGCGGTTTCGCTTCGCAGAAACCCCTCCTTGTCGGCATCGAGTATGGCGACCAGGGAGACTTCGGGCAGGTCGAGCCCTTCCCTGAGCAGGTTGATCCCCACCAGCACATCAAACTCCCCCAGTCTGAGGCTGCGGATGATCTGGTTGCGCTCGATAGCGTCAAGGTCGGAGTGCATGTATTGCACCCGCAGACCCAGATCGTTGTAGTAGGTGGTGAGCTCTTCGGCCATTTTTTTGGTCAGGACCGTCACCAGGACCCGTTCGCCCTTTTTGACCACCTCCTTGATGCGGTCGTGGAGGTTTTCGACCTGATTGGCGCTGTCGATCACTTCGATCTCGGGGTCGAGCAGTCCGGTGGGGCGGACGACCTGCTCAGCGGTGAGGGTGGCATATTGGGCTTCAATCTCCCCCGGAGTGGCGGAGACAAACAGATAGTACGGGGCTTTGTCGATGTATTCGTCAAACCGCAACGGGCGGTTGTCCAGCGCGCTGGGGAGCCGGAAGCCGTATTCGACCAGCACCTCCTTTCGGGAGCGGTCCCCGGCATACATCCCCCGAAATTGCGGCAGACTCACATGGGATTCATCCACGATTACGAGGTAGTCCCGCCCCATCGCTTCGAAATAGTCCATCATCGAATAGGGGGTTTCACCCGGTTTTTTGCCGGTCAGGTGCCGGGAGTAGTTCTCGATCCCCTTGCACATCCCGGTGGCTTCGATCATCTCAAGATCAAATTCCACCCGCTGTTTGAGCCGCTGATACTCCACCATCTTGTCGAGCCGCTTGAGTTGACCGAGTCGTTCGGCCAGCTCCTCCTCAATGCTCTTGACCGCACGGGCCAGCTTCTCCTGGGAGACGATGAACTGATTGGCGGCATAAACGACCACCTCGTCGAGTGACTTGTCCCGCTCATTGGTAAGGGCATTAAAGGTGTAGATGCTCTCCACTTCGTCCCCGAAGAACTCCACCCGTATGGCCATCTCTTCGTAATAGGCAGGGTAGATGTCAACCACCTCGCCGCTGACCCGGAAGTCTCCCCGGTCAAAAAACGTATCGTTGCGTTTGTACCCCATCTCGACCAGTTTGAGCAACAGGGCCCGCTGGGCGTACTCTTGGCCTACGACGATCTTTTGGACGATGGTACGGTAGTCCTCCGGGGAGCCCAGTCCGTAGTTGGCCGAGACGGAAGCGATAACGATCACGTCGTCGTGGCTCAGCAGCGATGCTGTGGTGCTTAGACGCAGGCGTTCGAGCTCTTCGTTGATGGAGGAGTCTTTTTCGATGAACAGATCCTGCCGGGGGATGTAGGCCTCGGGCTGATAATAATCGTAATAGCTGATGAAATATTCGACATGGTTGTCGGGAAAAAATTGCCTAAACTCCGAGTAGAGCTGGGCGGCGAGGGTTTTGTTGTGGGTCATGATGAGGGTGGGTTTTTGCACTTTCTCGATGATCTTGGCCATGGTATAGGTCTTGCCCGATCCGGTGACGCCGACCAGGGTTTGATATCGGTTGCCCGACCGGATCGCGTCGCTGAGCTTTTCGATCGCTTCGGGCTGATCACCGGAAGGCTGGTAGGGGGAGTGGACGGTGAATTCAGCCATGAAAATCCTGTCTTTTTACTTTTTACTTTTTATTTTTTACTTCTTCCTGCTATTATATCAAAAGCATTTATAAATCATTGCAGAAGGAAGCACATGTCCGCATTGGATCGATTGAAAGAAAAAGTAGAAGCGTGGAAACAGCGCATCGAAACGCTGAGCGAGGAGAACCAGCAGCTCAAGGCCCAGATCGAACAGGCCGAAGGGGGCACAGCCGAGGTGGAGAGCCTGCGCGCCGAACTGGAGGCGTGCCGTGCTGAGACCGAAGTCCTCCAGAACGACATCGCCGAAAAAGACGAAGAGATCGAAGCGATCATTGCCAAGGTTGAAGCCCTTATCGGCTAATCCCAAAGGAGAAAAGAGATGACAGAGATATCCGTGACCATCGACGGAGGACGCTACAAAGCCAAAAACCTCGACGAGAGTTTCGCTGAGTTCGTCGCCAACGATCTGAAAAATTCCGACGTCCACCTCGACCGCGACAACAGTGCCGAAAAATTGTTTATCGCCTACCTGCGTCTTGCCAGCCGCTGGCATAATTACGAAAAAGAGATCGATACCATCCTTGCCGATATCGAAATAGACTGAAGCCTTTTTGACCGTATTTGACAATTTTTTGACCGATGTGTGTTATACTTCGCCCTGTAACAGCTGTTGAGCTGTACAAAACACATTTACACAGGAGTTAATCATGAACAACATGAGACGCGGTTTTACAATGATTGAGTTGATCTTCGTGATCGTTATTATCGGTATTTTGGCAGCGGTTGCCATCCCCAAGCTTCAGGGCGTATCTGAAGATGCACAGGTGGCCAAGATCCAGGCATATGCAGGTAGCTTGAGCCGTACAGTTCTGCCCGGTGTTTGGAGCAAATCGCTTCGTGAGAACAACGGCGGTGCAATCGATAGCTACAGCACTGAGATCATTAGAGATCTGCCTGCTCCGGATGGGATGAGTACGGCTTCGTTTGCTCAAGCAAACCTTGAAACTGCCGCCTATAGCTTCGGAACCAAATCTGTTGCTCCTTCTGCTGCACCGGGAACATCGGTTGCCAGCCAAACCATCGGCAGTGTTACCTACCAGGTCGTATGTAAGAACGGTGATCAGACCCAGCAGCCCCAGTGTGATGTATGGGATGGAACACGCTTCCTGCTTGCTACCAAGAGCCAATAAATCACTTACACTCGAGGCCCTTTGTACTGTGATGTACAAGGGTCTTGGTCCTCCTAAAACTTCTTAATGATTCCTGCATTTTTTTATTCTCCATTGACTGTAACCTCAAATTCGATATAATCTTTAGCAGAAGAAGGATATACAGATGAAAACAAATCACCACAAGGCTTTTACCCTGGTCGAACTGATTTTCGCGATTGTGATCATTGGGATACTTTCGGCGATCGCGGTGCCGAAATTTATCACGACATCCGAGATGGGATATCTCTCCAAGGCCCAGTCGGTGGCGACCAACCTCATGGCTTCCATGGCGACTGAGCGGCAAAAGCGTGTCCTTAAGGGCAACTTTGATTCGATCGAGGATCTCGGAGACAGCACCTATGTATTCAACAAATACAAAAATGGGGATCACAACGATGTCCTCAGCTCCCCGATGAAGAATTGTTCGGCTTCGCAGCGGGCCTGCTGGGAGCGGATCGATGCGACCCATTATGTCTACAAATTTGTCAATGCCAGTGACGGTGAGGCGAAGTTTAAAATCGACAAAAACAAGTTCGTCTGTGACAGCGACGAGGCCGACTGCAATAAAATCATCCGATAAAGCAGGGACACTGAAAAGCTACGATGTTTTTTGAGATAGCGCTGCTCTCCTCGTCGGCTCCCCTTTTGATCTATCGCTCTTTGGAGACTCTCCCGGTGGGGACGGTCATCTCTGTCCCGCTCAAATCGAGCCTCAAAAAGGCTGTTGTGATTGCCGAGGCGGCAGAGCCCGATTTTGAGACCGCGGAGATTGCCGAGATCACTGACTGGTACTATACCGACGATCAGATGGCAATTGCCCGCTTCATCTCGGAGTATTATTTCTCCTCTTTCTCTGAAGCGCTTTCGCTGTTTTTGCCGTATCGTATCATCAGGGGGCAGACACACGGGTCTGCCGCCCCTGCGATGGATGAAACAGCCGCAGCACAGCATCCTGCGGGAGGGCTGCGTGTTCGCCCTTTGGAGGATACGGCAGCCGTCAAAAAGCCGGAGTTGTCTCCAGCCCAACAAAAAGCATATGCTGAGATATTGTCCAAAGATCGATCTTTGCTCTTTGGCGTGACGGGTTCGGGCAAGACGGAGATATTTATCTCGCTGATGGTCAAGATGCTCAAGGAGGGGAAAACCTCTATCTTTCTCATGCCGGAGATCTCCCTGACCCCTCAGATGGAAAAGCGCCTCAAAGTCTATTTCGGCGATACAGTAGTCATGTGGCACTCGAAGATCACCAAAAAGAAAAAAGAAAAGATCCTCGAAGATATTGAAGCAGGAAGAGTGCGGATCGTCGCTGGAGCGCGTTCGGCGCTGTTCGTGCCCCTGCCGGATCTGGGACTCATTATCGTGGATGAAGAGCACGACGACAGCTACAAAGCGATGACACGCCCAAGGTACCATGCCCGGGATGTGGCGATCCTGATGGGGCAGCGGTTGGGGGCCAGGGTGGTATTGGCTTCGGCGACCCCTTCGGCCGGGAGTTTCCACAAATATGATGTGGTCAAACTCGACAAACCGTTCATTGAGACGAAAAAAACATTTCATTTTGTTGCGGGGAATGGGATCAACGCGTCGATCATGAAGGCGATTGAGCACAACCATCTTGCGGGGGGACAGTCCCTGGTCTTTCTCCCGACACGCGGGAATTTCAAATATCTCTACTGTCCAAACTGCGGTACGACCCATACCTGCCCCTATTGCTCTGTGGGGATGGCACTTCATCGCAAGGCCCGCCATCTCAAGTGCCACTACTGCAACTACACCGAACCGATTCGGGAGAGCTGCTTAGCGTGCGGATATGCTCCGTTGACCAGTGAACGGATGGGGACGGTGGAGGCGATCGAGCAGATCACCGAAGCGATACCGGGCATCCGCATCGAACAATTTGACAAAGACAGCATCACAACCGCCAAAAAGCTCAAAGAGGCGCTGGGACGGTTTGAGTCCGGCGAGAGTCAGGTGTTGCTGGGGACCCAGATGCTCTCCAAGGGGCACGACTACGCCAACATCACGCTGAGCGTGATCCTGGGGCTGGATTATATCAGCGGTCTGGCCGACTACCGGGCACGTGAGCGGGCAATGAGCCTGTTGTTTCAGATTGCCGGGCGCAGCGGCCGGGCCAAAGAGGCCGAGGTGATCGTCCAGACAGGAGATCCGGAATTTTATCGGCCGTATCTTGGGGATTATACCAAATTTTTGGAGGATGAACTGGCGTTTTTGAAAGCCGCCCACTATCCGCCGTTTGCCTCCATCGCCCGCATTTTGATCGCCCACAAAAACGAGACCAAAGCTTCCAAAATCACCCTCGATACCGTGACACGGTTAAAAGCGTTTGACGGCATTGAGATCATCGGTCACGGCAAAGCTCCGGTGGAACGGATCGCCGATAAATATCGATTTACGATTCTCCTGCGCTCAGACAAACGCACCCCGCTTCTGCAAGCTCTCCATGTCGTCGATCGACGGGAGATTGAGATCGATATGGATCCGGTTGAGTTTTCGTAGAAACGGATACTTTTTTATACTTTTTGGATAAAATACACCCAGTAGGTCGGGTTCCCCAGAACCTGACTTGCGCAAATAAATATTATAAAAGAAATATCCATGAAACCCAGAGTGCCCACAAAAAAAATTTATGTCGGTGATG
>CAYSQV010000019.1:0-13292 GCA_964433295.1 uncultured Nitratifractor sp.
CTCATGGTTCTTCTCCTTACAGTTTCTTGGCGAAGTCGTCTTGCGTGATCTTGTCGCGCTTGCCTTGATGCACTTTTTTGACCTCTTCGTACATCGCACAGTATTCCGGTGCCTCGGTATCGTGTTTGAGAATCCCGGTGGGGAGGTAGTTCATCTGCTCCTCAGGCGGCAATTCGTCCCATTTTTTCTTCGGCATGGTGATCGAGTCGATCCACTCGAGGTTGGCCATTGCCGAGCCCATTTTGTTTTTTCGGCCCAGGTTGATGTGGCAGTTGGAGACCGCTTCGACGTAGGAGAAGCCTTTGTGCTCCAGTGCTTTGACCAGCACCTTTTCGAGTTTGCGCGGCTGGGTGACAGTCTCACGGGCAACAAACGATGCTCCGGCAGCCTCGACCAGCTTGCATCCGTCAAAAGTGGGGTCAATGTTGCCTGCTTTTTGGGAAACAGTCCAGAATCCCCGCGGAGTGGTGGGAGAGGTCTGAGAGTTGGTCAATCCGTAGATAAAATTCTGGATCAGGATCAAGGTGATATCAATGTTGCGCCGCGCTCCGTGAATGGTATGGTTGCCTCCGATCGCCAATCCATCCCCGTCTCCGGCGACACAGACGACATGCTTGTCGGGATTGGCCAGCTTGATCCCGGTCGCAAACGCCACGGTACGTCCATGGGTGGTGTGGACGGTGTTGACATCAACATAAGATGAAAAGCGTCCCGAACAGCCGATCCCAGAGACCAGCGCAATGTCGTCTTTTTTCCAGCCGAGCTTGTCGATGGCGCGGATGAAAGACTTGAGGATAACCCCATCCCCACACCCCCAACACCACAACGTAGGCATTTTGTTGGTTCTGAGATATTTGTCGTAATCAAATGCCATCTTAGAGCTCCTTCACTTTGGTGATAATGTCAGCCGGCGAGAACGGACGACCGTTGGTTTTGGTCAGTTTGTCGATGTCCCGACGACCCATGCAGCGCTGCACCTCTTCGAGGTATTGTCCCTGGTTGAGTTCAACGACAAGAACTTTGTCAAACTTTTGCCCCAACTCGTAGAGACGCTCTTCAGGCGAAGGCCAGATGGTGATGGGACGGAAAAGACCGACTTTAACCCCGTGCTCTTCCCGCAGGGTTTTGATCGCCTCTTTGATCGCCAGGGATGCTGAGCCGTAACCGATCAAAAGGATCTCGGCATCGTCCATCATGTACTCTTCGTTGCTCTCAATCTCATCGCGGTGTTCGTCAACCTTGCGGAACAGGCGGTCGATCAGCAGGCGGCAGGTCTCGATCTCTTCGGTTGGGAAGCCAATCGCATCATGATGCAGCCCGGTGAAGTGATAGCGGTACCCCTGAAACATCGGGTTGAGGGTCGCCGGCTGATCCTGTTCTGCCTTGTACGGCTGGTAATCTTCCGGCTTGCCGTCAAAGGTTTTGCGCGGCACAATACCGGCCTGGACCTCCTCAAGGGGCGGAAGGGTTGCTTTGGCATGCATGTGACCGAGTGTCTCATCGAGCAGGACAAACACCGGCTGCATAAACCGGTCAGCCAGGTTGAACGCGCGTACCGTCTCGGTGTAGCACTCCTCCAGCGTTCCGGCACAAACCGTGATCGATTTGTAGTCACCGTGGCTGGGGTTTTTCGCCTGGGCGACATCTCCCTGGGCAACCCGGGTCGGCAGACCGGTCGAAGGCCCGCCGCGCATGACGTTGACCACCACGAGCGGTACTTCGGTCATCTGGGCCAGACCAAGGTTTTCCGCTTTGAGCGAAATCCCCGGCCCTGATGTCGCCGTCAACGAACGGACACCGCTCATCCCGGCCCCGATTGCCGCGGCAACCCCGGCGATTTCATCTTCCATCTGGATGGCCGCTCCGCCGACCTTGGGGAGCAGGTCAGAGATGGTGTGCATCACTTCGCTCGAAGGGGTGATAGGGTACCCTCCGAAAAATCGGCATCCGGCATCTACCGCTGCCTTGGCGGCCAATTCATTGCCGCTTGAAATCACTTCTCGATTACTCATTCTTACTCCTTAAGCAAGCTTCATATATTTGTTGGCTGCCACCGCTTCGGCACGGGCCTTGGCCTGATCGGTCAGTTTGGCAAACTTGAACTCTTTTTTGTCCGCGACGTAAATCGCAAAATCCGGGCACGTCAGCTCACATTCGTTGCATCCGATACAGGCATCAGGATAGACCACTTCGATCATCGCTCCGAGTACCGAGTTTTTCTCGGGACGCATCGCCAATACACCCGCCGGGCAGACCGCCACACACTTGTCACACGCTTTGCATCGGTCTTCACTGACCCATACCGGTGTGTTCTCCGGAGCTTTCATCAGACTCGACATCTGTTTCCCCTTTTGATACTGAAATTAGTGAGAAAAATCACTGCAGATAGGATAGCTTAGTTTGGGTAATGGGCATTTGAATAGGGATCATTCATGGTACGGATGCAACGGTTTGTTACCATTTGAAGCAAGCAGAAGCAGAAAGGAGCGGACCCGATGCAATGTCCCGCCGTCTAATAGGGAGTCGCATCGATCCAGCCCCCTGCCTTGCGTTCGATCGCTTCGGCGACACCCGCCTGGACCCAGGTGACACCGTCCAGAAATGCTTTGGGGTTCCATCGCATTGTCTGAATGGTATTCAAACAACCGATGATCTCGATGTCGTAAGCCAAAAGCGACCGTACCCGTTTGAGGGTGGCCGGATCGTAGTCTTTCCGCAGGACGCGCATCCCGGGACCGTAGGCGATCACGGCTACTTTGAGCGCATCTTCAGGATAGGCTTTGAGGAGGTTGTTGATGGTTCCGATGAGATGGTTGGCCGCCTGCACATCGCTGCGAAAGAGACGCATGATAATGGTACGGGGATGTTCAAAAGTCGGCTGGGGATCAGCATAGTGCATCTTGGCCGACAGCGTTGCCCCGCCCCAGAAAAGAACCGGCAATACCCACCGAAAAATCTTCATGCGCTCATCCGCTCCTCGACCCACACCCGGTCATCCGTCGTCACGCTTCCCGAACGCAGAATTCGGCAATAGACTCCCCGGTCCCTGCGCACCAACCGCGGAAGCCTGCGGTCAAACACACTCAGGTGATCGCACAGAGTACACGCTTCGGTGATCTCGAGGAGCGCTTCTGCAATTCGCAGCTGTGTCCCGACAGGCAAAGCATGGGGATCTCCATCGATCAAAATATTCTCCCCCAGACTGCCCGGTTCGAGGAAGACTCCGGCTTCTTCGGCCAGGGCATACGCTTTGGTCCCTACGATCATGACCGTCTTATCCAAAACTTTTCCGGCAAATTTGTCGCCGCGGATTCCATACCCTTCTTCAAGCATCAGACGAGCCTGTCTGGGACGCGGGAGACCGTTTTGCCCTTTCGGGGCACTGAATACTCCGATGACTTTGGCATAAGATTCCATGGCTACTTCCTTGGCATGTATTCCTGAAGGATCTTCATGAAATCCTCTTTTGTCCAGCTCCCGGGATAGCGGGCAACCAGGCTTCCGTCACTCTCCAGAATAAAAAACGTCGGGGTGACCTGCTTGAATTTCTCCATGAGACCAAAAGGGAGTGCATGTTTGTCAATGTTCACATCGACCATCACAAATCCCTGCTGAAGCATCTTCTGCACCGCCCCGTCGGTCAGGACCTCATCGTGCATTTTTTTGCACCAGGGGCAATGGCTGGAACTCGCCTCAATGATGATCCGTTTTTGATGAGCCTTTGCCTCAGAGAGTATTCCGGCTGCGTTGTATTTTTCATTGAGCATTTCGGGATGGAGCGGGACGGTTTTCTGACGCCGTTTTTTGTATTCCATAAAATAGCGCGCCAACGCCGAAAGCTCCCGCTTGGTCAACGTCTCTTTCAGGGGAGGTTTGTCGTCGTAGTATTTCATGATCTCGGGATCGCAAATGCTGTTTTCCCTTTTGGGATGGTAGAGGGTCGTTTTGAGATACTCTTCGATCTCCGCCTGCTGCATCTGCGGATCGGAGGGATCACCGATATGTTTGGGGCCCCGCATGATCGCGTAAGCCAGCATATTGACTGTCGGAGACCCCAGCATATAGATCGTGTTTTTTTTCTCAAAAAAGTTCTCTTTGATCTTCTCCGCATCGATATGCCCCACATGGCACAGTGAGCATTTGTCCGCAAAAACTTTTTGCCCCTCTTCAAACAGATCCGCCCCCGCGAATACACTCAAAAATATCAACCAAATCCCTATCCGTCTCATTATCATCCTCCTTGGAATCGTATGCTTTTACGGCGCGATGCCGCTCTCCAAAGAGCCGACATCAACACCGAACCATACCCGGATTGCCTTTGATTCCGACAATCTCCGGGCTTTCAATCTTGTAGTCACGCTTGATCGCCTTGACATTTTTGAGGTAGGTCTCGACCAGTTCCCATACCGGCTTGCCCGGAGACTTGCTGCCCACGGTCGCCCATCCGGCGACCTTGTAGGTCTTGTTGGCCTCCAGTTTTTTGCCGTTGAGCAGAATAATATCGGTAATCCGCTTACCGATATCTTTGGTGGGGTCGATCGTGTACGCCAAACCGCCGGTCCGGACCATATCACCACCCTGCTGATAGAACGGGTCTTTGTTGAAGAGGTTGTCGGCGACATCTTCGAGGATCATTTTAATGGTTTTGCCGTCCATCTCCTTGACATAGGTCTCGGGATAGGTCATCGCCGTCTGGGTCGCCAGATCATCAAACGTGATCTGCTGCCCGGCCAGCAGACTGGTTCCCCAGCGGAAGCCGGGCGAGAGCGCAATGTCGGCTTCGCCGACCTGCCGCAGTGCATCGACGATCACCTGATCCCATGTGCCGTTAAAGTTGCCGCGGCGGAACAGCGCGATCTCGGTCGTCGCCAGCGGGCGTTCCAGCTCTTTAAGGAACGGTTTGCGCACACCGTCGATGTAGGCTTTCATCTTTTTGTCTTCGGGGATCAGATCGGAAAAAATCGGCAAAAGAGTGAATTTGAAATCAACGATTTTTCCTTTTTGAATATCAAGATCAAGTACGTTGAGGAATTTGCCGTTACTGCCGGCGTTGCAGACATAGGTCGTCCCCTGTTTGTTCTGCACCGGGTAGGCTTCGGGGACGCCGTCGTGGGTGTGACCCCCCATGATAAAGTCGATGCCGGTGACCACCTCCGCCATCTTTTTGTCCACATCGTATCCGTTGTGCGAGAGGACGATCACGGCATCGGGCTTCTCCTTTTTACGCACCGCGTCGACCATCGCCTGCATCCCCTCGGCTTCGATCCCGAACGTCAGGTCGGGGATAAAGCGTTTGGGATTGGCGATCGTCGTATACGGGAACGCCTGCCCGATGACCGCCACACGGGCCTTGCCCATCTGTTTGATCGTATAAGGTTTGAAAGCCAGGCCGCTGTCCTCGTCATACGGGGTGAATTTCTCGTCCATAATGGCATCTTCGGTGACATGAATATTTTGCGCGAGGAATTCGGCCTTGAGCTCCTTGAGGTTCTCCAGTATCTCCTGTTCGGTGTAGGTGAACTCCCAGTGTCCCACCGCCACGTCAACCCCAAGCAGGTTCATGGCACCGACCATATCTTTGCCGCGGGTCTGCAATGCGGTCCAGCTCCCCTGCCAGGTATCGCCGCCATCAAGCAGCAGGGTCTTCTCCGCTCCGAAACTTGTCCGGAGAAAATCGACCACCGTCTTGAGGTGAGCAAATCCGCCGACCCGCCCCATCGCCTCACCGTGCTTTTCAAAATCGACACAACTGAGAGCATATTCAAGGCGGGGATTGTTCGTGATCTTGTAATAGTCCAAAAGGTTTTTCCCCACGATATGGGGCGGTTTGCCAAGATTGCCATACAGTCCGATGTTGACACTCGGTTCCCGAAAATAGACAGGAGTCAACTGTGCATGGGAATCGGTCTCGTGGAGGATCCGTACATTGCCAAAAGGCTTGAGCTTGTAATAATCCTCGAGCTTGCCGTTGGGACTCAACCGCATATGGGAATTGGCAAAAACCGGTGCCGCTCCCAGTACCGCAAGCATGTAGAGAAATTCGCGTCGTTTCATTTCATTCATTGTGATCATCCTTCTTAAAACTTGAACCCGGCACCCGGCACCGCAAGGCGCCAGGTTTGTTCGGCTTCATTGACTTGCTGCACCGCGCGTACCGCGAAATGGCAGGCACGCCAGGCGGCGTATCGGGTGGGAAAGGTCTGGTGTTTCTCCTTCCCTTTTTTCCTGTAGGTCAGGGTCACCTCTTTTTGCCTGGCTTTGACAGCAGCAGTCGTTCCCTCGATGTAGATGCTGTTGGTCACCCCCAACCGCTTGAATTCCACCCCCATTTCCTTGGCCAGCGCATTGTACTCGGCTGCGGTGGCAAGCACCGCCTCCAGTCCGTTGCTTTTGACATCACATACTTTGGCTACATCGATCATCGCTGCGCTCTCAAGCGAGGCAGCCGATCCCATCCCGCTACTGACGGCAAGTGCCGCCAGGACCGTCCAGAGTTTTTGTCGTTGCATTACCGCCTCCTTATTTTCGGATCGCCGGGCCGTCGATCGGCATCTCGTTGGACATATACGCCATGAAATAGAGCACTTCGTTCATCCAGGCACTTCCGGGTTTGTGGGGGTTTTCCCCTTCGTCTTTGTTGCACCCCTCGATCCGACGCTCCAAGGTCCCCAGCCCCTGCCATTTCAGACGATAGACCGGGAAATGGGTCGTATGCCCCAGCAACGGAGACATGTACTCGTTTCGTACCCGTTTTCCGGTCCCCTGCACGTGGCAGGTGGCGCAGGAGAGTTTGAGGTAGCCCCGCTGGGAATAGTAGGCCTTTTTACCCCGTTCATACGCTTCAGCCGCTTCGGCGGAGTCGATTTTGATGTTGACCTTTTTGCCCGCTTCGGCAGAAGCCGCAGCGAAATAGGCCTCCAGATCGGCCATCATGCCTTTTTTCATTTTCCACGGTTTTTCGCCGTTGGCTTTGAGGCAGTCGTTGATGGCGACCGTGAGGGTCACGACCGCTTTTTTGTCCGCATCGTACAGAGGATAGTCTCCGGCTATGTCCGGTTTGGGGAAACAGGTTTTAAAACTTTTGCCGTTGGCAAACTTTTTTTCATACAGCGCTTTGCCGGCGTCGATGTTGTCCTCAAAAGGAGGCATCTCCATCACCTCTTCGTATTGGGAGCGACCGTTTTTGTCGTACGCATACGCGCCCAGGCTGAACTCATCCCGCTTGATCCCCTTGCGAAAGGTTTTTTGAAGTTCTCTGTCGGTCGAATAGGGGAAGAAGGCCCCTTTGTTTTTCACCGGATCGGCAAACTTTTTTACCATATAGTCGATCAACGCTTTTCGATCCTTCTCTGCCTGGGCGTTGAACGATTCCGCATGGACAAATGTCATCGACAGCACGACACTTAAGACCACTCTCATGGGTAGGGCTCTCATCGGTTCTCCTTTGGGCTGGGTGCCTTGATTATTTGATCTTTGCTTTGCCGGTTTTGGTGTTGCCTTTGAGATCGACCCAGGTGATCTCGATCTCTTTGCCTTTGGCGTCCCCTCTGAAAGCGAATTTCAAATAAGGGTTTTTCGAAAGGTTTTGACTGGTCGAAGCATCCAGCACCTGCATGTCACCGACTTTGGCGGAAATGTAGGTAATAAAGTTGGCCTCCTTGCCGGCTTTTTTGGCCTGGACATAACTCAACATCGGGTGTTTCAGGAGCGCTTTGACTGTGGTTTTTCCGTCTTTGGTTTTGGCTTTGATTCTCATGGGGTTTCCTTTTGTTTGCTTTGGATATGGAGGGCGCATGTCTGGACACACGCAACGCGTCACTTTCTCATGGCCGTAGCATCAGCCGCCGCAGCCGCCGACGGTGACTTTGACCATTTTGTCGGTACGGATGAGCTTGCCGTCCACTTCCGCCACGGCAACCACCGTACCGGTCTGCTGCATTTTGATCCGTACCGAATACTCAGGGATCCCTTCTTTGGGAACATCAAAAACTACCACCAGCGCTTCCGGATTGGCACTCTGAAAAAGAGCCAGTCGTGTGGCATTGTCAGCCTTCATGGTCACGGGAACCACTGCACCGTTCTCTGCGATCTCCGGCGCCTTGAGCTTGACTCCGTCTCCGGCGGCAGCTTCCTGACCAAACAGTTTTTTGATCGCGGCATCGATTCCGTCGAGCGAGGCACCCTTTTTGGCTTCGTCGTTGGTAACTTTCCAGACATCGGGCATCGCCTCGCGGTAGTTCTTGCCCTGCATCATCGTTGGCAGGGCCGCCAAAGCCAATGCACCTGTGGTGTAGCCGATAAATTCACGTCGTTTCATGGTTGTTCCTTTTGTGTTTAGTTGATGGTTTTCAGATAAGCGACCAGCGCCTGGATCTGATGATCGTCCAGCCATCCGTTTTTGCCAAACGGAGGCATTGCAGAGATGGGATTGGTCGTATAAGGATCGTAGATCTTGTCGTACAGCGCCTGATCGGGCCAGGCGGAGAGATACTGAAGTTTGGGCCCCAGACTCCCCGGACCGTCCACCTCTTTGCCGTTGACTGCGTGACAGGCAAGGCAATTGCCCAGTTTTTTGGTCATAAATATCTTCTCGCCGAGCTTGACCATATCGGTCTCACCTGCGGCAGCGGCGGCAGGGAGTGTTCCTCCCATGGCCAAAGCCACGATCATCGTGTGTATCCGTCTCATTGTGGACTCCTTATTTGCTGGCATGGGTCATGTAGTCAACGATCGCTTGGACCTGATCGTCGCTCAGACGCATGTTACCGCCTTTGGGCGGCATGCCGTTGAAGCCTTTGATGGCGTGCGTATAGAGGGATGCGTTGCCCTGTTTGATCCGATCGGTCCAATCATCCTTTTGACCGGTGACCGGTGCCCCGGCAGCTCCGCTGTCATGGCACGCCGCGCAACTGGCTTTGTACTCACTCTGCACGGCATTGCCCCGGGACGGTTTCCCAGGGGCTTCCAGGCTGTATCGTGGCACGTGAACCGGCGGAACGATGCTGTCGGTTGCGTCGATCTCAATGTGCATCACTTTGGTTTTTGCCGGGTCAATGCACCCCTTCATGCATCGTTTGCCGTAAGAATAGGGGTGACGCAGATCGTTGTACTCAAATCCTTTTTCATTGGGGAGATGCACTCTTTTCAAAAACGCCGCATCGATGACGGTATCATCCTCGATCTCCTGGCCGTCCACTTCGATCTCATTCAATTGCAGCAGATACCCCAGGATTCCGTACACTTCACTGTCGGTCAGCTTTTTGGGTGTGGGCAGCGGCATCGCGACTTTGATGTACCAGAAAAAAGGTGCGATGTACGATCCGTAGCTTCCTATTGTTTTCTCCGGACTCTCATCCCCTCCGGTCATTGCCTGATGTTTGAGTGTTCCCTGTCCACCGACAAGCACCGGGTTTTTTCCGGAACCCTCTCCAAATTCTCCGTGACAGGAAGCGCAGTTTTTGGAAAACACCTCTGCCCCCTCTTCGACGGTCATTTTCCCCGGCGGCAATCCCTTGCCGTCGGGACGGACATCCACGTTCCAGGCATCGATCATCTCCCGGGTCGGCTGAGTACCCAGACCGGGTTTGTACCCTTTGACCGGAGAGTGGTTGATCCGATCCCCTTCGATTGCCGGACGGATGACCGCACCGTCAATATTGATCTTGGCCTTGCCCGCACGCACTGCCGGATCATGGTAGGGATAGTGATCGGGCATGGCGACGGCGTAGCCGGGGGTGCCTTTTCCCTCTTCGGCCTGGAGCAGGGTCATCCCCAGCACGGTACTCAGGGTCACTGCCGTAAGACCGGCCAAACCTCTATGCTTTGCGGATCTGTACATTGTGCACCTCCCCATTGGCGGATACTTCCCAAATCTGCACCGCGTTGCGGTGATAGATAAACTCGGTCCCTTTTTGATCCAGCAACTCCTGCTCGGTCGGCTGTGTGTAGCCGGTCTCATCGGTCGATCGGCTGCCAATAAGCAGCGGCTGGCCGTCCCATTCAAAGAGAAACTCAAACCGGGTTACCGACTTGGGAAGTTTTTCGCTGGTGATGACCGCTTCGGCCCAGGTTTTGCCGCCGTCAAGTGTCACATCGACATGCTCCACTTTCCCACGGCCGCTCCAGGCAATGCCGCCAATCTTCATCGGGCCGGGCTTCATCCCCTGCCAGTCCCGTTCGGGACAGGGTGAGGTGATCACCGAATCGGATTCAAACACCCAGTTGAACATCTTGGCATGCCCGTCGGGAAGCAGCTCGGTGTATTTGGTGGTCTCTTCACGTACCCACCAGGCTTTATCGTCAAATTTCAGGCGGCGGAGCCATTTGGTCTGCAAAACCCCTTCCCATCCGGGCAGCAGCAGCCGCACCGGATAGCCGTTCTCGGGGCGCAGTGCCTCTCCGTTCATGGCATACACCAGCATCGCATCATCGAGCACCTTTTCGATGGGCACCGAACGTCCCACACTGGCCGGATCAGACCCTTCGGAAAACATCCATTTGGCTTCGGGTTTGAGTCCGATGTCTTCCAAAATGGTTTTCAACTCGACCCCGGTATAGACCGAACAGGAGAGCATACCGTGGGTCACCTGCAGCGAATCCAGTCCGGGACCGCGCGCTTCCATCGCACTGTTGGCCGGGCAGGAGAAAAAATGCTGACGGGTGACCGACGGATAACGCTTGAGATCCTCCAGTGTCAGGATTACGGGACGTTCAACCATCCCGTGAATCATCAATCGCCATTCGATCGGGTTGATATCCACCACCCCTCCGTGCGAACGGACAAAATGGAGACCGTTGGGCGTCACCGTCCCTTCGATGTCCTGCCAGGGGGTAAAACTCACCGAGGCCTTTTGGTCCGCGGTGAGCCACGGCACCACACGCCGCACGACATTTGCTTCATATTTTGACGGCACTCCATAGGGGTTGGCATTGACGTCTCGCCCCCAGCTTTTTCCCCATTGGGCAATGTTGGGCGGCAGATTTTTTGGATCTGGGCGGTATGTCTGCGCCGACGCACTGACGGCCCCTCCCATCGCAGCAGCCGCACCGACAGAAAGCGTGACGCCTCTTTTGAGAAAATCACGTCGTGCTTCCCGGGGCAGCTGTTCCGCCTGAAGTACCGCTTCTTTGATCAAATCAGCCGTACTGGGAACCGGGGATCCGTTGTTCATACTGTTTTTCATGCAGTGCCCTCCTTTCCTCTTTTTTGAATATGTTTGACCTCTTGTGTCGATATGAATTATATTGTAATATAAATAAATTTAATATATTTAAAGAATGTATATCTATTTTTTAAAAATAATGTTACCTTATGTAACTAAAATGTAACGGGATGGCCTGAACACGGGAGGTTGTCGGTTTAAGGAAACATACAGAGAAAAAAGGGGGAGAAGGTGCCCCGGAGAGACCGGGAGCGAAGTTGCATGATGTGGGCGGTTAGCGGGCGCGGGTTTCCAGCACCTCTTTGACCGCTTTGCCGATCTCGGCAGGAGAGACGACCACTTTGACGCCGGCAGCCTCAAGCGCGTCCATTTTTTCTTTGGCGGTGCCGGCACTGCCGCTGACAATTGCACCGGCATGACCCATCCGCTTGCCCTTGGGAGCGGTTTGTCCGGCGATGAACGCCACGACCGGCTTGGTGATGTGCTCTTTGATGAAAGCAGCGGCCTGGATCTCCAGATCACCCCCGATCTCACCGATCATCACGATCGCTTCGGTCTCGGGATCGTTCTCAAACATCGGCAACAGCTGCTTGTAGCTCAGCCCAATGATCGGATCCCCGCCAATCCCCACCGCCGTGGAGATTCCATAGCCCTCTTTGACCACCTGGTTGGCCCCTTCGTAGGTGAGGGTTCCGGACTTGGAGATGAGGCCGACGTTGCCTTTTTTGAAGATATTGCCGGGCATGATGCCGATCTTGCACTCTTCGGCGGTAATGATGCCGGGGCAGTTGGGCCCGATGGTCATCATGCCGTGCTTGACCGCATACGCTTTGGCTGCCTGCATGTCTCGTACGGGTGCGCCTTCGGTGATAATCACCGCCAGATCTATGCCGGCATCGGCTGCTTCCATGACCGCATCGGCGACAAACGCCGGCGGAACGAAGATCATGGAGACCGTCGCACCGGTCGCATCGACCGCTTCTTTGACGGTGTTGAAAACCGGTTTGCCCAGATGGGTCTGCCCCCCCTTGTTTGGAGTAACACCTCCAACGATCTGTGAACCGTACGCCAGACACTGCTCGGCGTGAAAGGTCCCCTCTTTCCCGGTAAAGCCCTGAACAATGATTTTGGTATCTTTGTTGACAAGAATAGACATTATTTCGCTCCTTTTGCTGCTTCGACGGCTTTGCGTGCCCCGTCTCCGAGATCGGTGGCGGTGATGATGTTTTCAATGTTGGCATTGTCGAGGATCACGGCGGCTTCTTCGGCATTGGTACCGTCAAGCCGCACGACGACGGGGACATTGACATCGACTTTTTCGGTCGCTTCAAGGATCCCGTTGGCGATCCGGTCACACCGGACGATCCCGCCGAAGATGTTGACAAACATCGCTTTGACGTTGGGGTTTTTGAGGATGATCTCAAATCCTTTGGCCACGGTCTCGGCACTCGCTGTACCGCCCACGTCGAGGAAATTCGCCGGGGTGCCGCCCATGTAGTTGATCGTATCCATTGTTCCCATCGCCAACCCCGCGCCGTTGACCATGCAGCCGATCTCCCCGTCAAGGGCGATGTAGCTCAGGCCATACTGGCTTGCTTCACGCTCATCGGGATCTTCTTCGCTCAGGTCCCGCATCGCTTCGATATCGGGATGGCGATAGAGTGCACTGTCATCGAAGCCCATTTTGCCGTCAAGTGCCAGGAAATCCCCCTCCCCGGTCTTGATAAGAGGATTGATCTCGATCATCTCGGCATCGTTTTCCATGTAGACGGTGTAGAGCGCTTTGGCGAACTTGATAAACTTGCCCTGCTCGGCTTTGTCGGTGATCCCAAGACCAAACACCAGTTCACGCCCGTGAAATCCCTGGAACCCAATCGCCGGATCGACAGCGACCTTGACAATCTTCTCCGGGGTCTCTTCGGCGACTTTCTCGATCTCCATGCCCCCTTCGGTCGAAGCCATGATGACCGGCATCTCCCTGGCGCGATCGAGCACCACACCAAGGTAAAGCTCGTCCTTGATGTCGGCTCCCTCCTCAATGTAAACTTTCTGGACAAGTTTGCCCTCGGGGCCGGTTTGATGGGTCACCAGTGTCATGCCGAGAATCTCATCGGCCAGCCGCTTCACCTC
>CAYSQV010000020.1:0-13103 GCA_964433295.1 uncultured Nitratifractor sp.
GTTACTTAAAAGCGAGGCGTTCTTCCACAAGATCATCGGTGCGGTCAACAACGCAACTCAGGCCTTTTTTTCCGGGATTGTCCGTTCGATTTTGGATTCGAAGATCATTGCGTTGTTGTCATTTGCTACACTGATCGGCTTGTTTGTCATCGCGGTCAAACTGGTGATGCCGGTGGTGGGCATGGAACTCACCCCTCCCATGGACACGGGCGCGGTCAACATCAAGATCACCACCGATGCCAATCTGCCCCTCTCCAAGAGCGAAGCGATCATGCATCAGCTCGACGGCATCCTCAAAAAACAGGGTGAACTCGTCCGCATTTCGGGCAGCATCGGGAGTGAAGCCGGGGTCATGAGCATCGGCAGCGGCAGCGGGATCGACCACCTCAAAGTGATCGCCACCTACGTCGACCGTCACCACCGCAAGGAGAACATCTGGCAGATCGCAAGCAAGATCCGTACCGCCATCGCCGAGATACCCCACATCAAATACTTCGATGTCACCCCCTACGGTGCCATCGCCATGGCCAGCATCAAGGGCAACGTCGATGCCCAGCTGAGCAGCTCCGATCTGAATGTGCTTCAGGCTGAAGGGGAGAAGGTCAAAAAGGCTCTCGGCCAGACCAAAGGGATCGTCACGGTGCTGAGTACCTGGGACATGGACAAGACCGTCTACGATCTCCAGATCGACGAGGCGACCGCTGCGGCGTATGGCCTCAGTCGTGCCGACATCACGATGCAGCTCCAACTGGCTCTGCGCGGGGCTCCGGTAGCCAGCTTCCCCCGCACCAACGCGCAGGACTACAACGTACGGGTTTGGCTCCCCACCGACCAGATCGATCGTATGGCCAAGATCGAGACAATGCTCATCGACACCCCCAAGGGCAAAATACCGCTGAGCAAATTTGCCACCATCGTCCCGAAACAGGAACCCAGCCTCATCACCCGAGACGGCCTCAACTACACCCTCGACATCTATGGCAACCGTGAAAAAGCATCCCTGTCGCACATCATGGCCGATTTCGAGAAACACCTGGCCGAAGCCAATCTCTCCAAAGAGGTCAAACTCGAACAGATCGGCGACACCAAGTCCTTCAATTCTTCGACCGGCAAAATGCTGGGTGCCATCGCCACCGCCATCGCCCTCATCTTCCTCTCATTGGTCGTGATGTTCGGCGATGTCAAGGTCTCCCTGATGATCCTCCTCTCGATACCGCTGACGATCGTCGGAGCCTCCTGGGCGATGCTCTTGATGAACTACCACGTCTCGATGGCGGCGATGATGGGCTTCATCCTGCTCGCCGGTGTCATTGTCAACAACAGTATTCTGCTGATCCACTTTGCGCTGGAGAAGATCGGCGAAGGGCTCTCCAAGCGCAAAGCGATGCTCGAATCGATCAAGATCCGTACCCACCCCGTCCTGATGACCGCCTTTTCGGTCTCGGTCGGGATGTATCCCGTGGCGCTGGGATCGGCCATCGGCCTTGAGAAACTCGCCCCTCTGGGCGCAGTCACCATCGGCGGCCTGCTGGTGGGGACTTTTATGACCCTGGTCTTCGTCCCCTCGATCTTCATTTGGACGATCAACGAAGAGAAGATCCGGGAGGTGTATGGAGCCGCTCCTCAGGCGGAGTAACCCTCTGCCCGACGGGGATGCTCTTCTGCCCTCCTTTTTATCGAAACCTGCTACAATCCCTACTATGAAATCATTCCAAAAACATCTCAAAAAAGCCGGGCGCGGTATGCTCAGTATGACCCCGATGATCGTGGCGATCGTGGGGCTTGTCGGGCTTTTCGAAGGGTTTGTGACCCGGGAAATGCTGGCGTCGCTTTTTACCGGCAACCCGGTTACCGATGTCCTGATGGGGACGTTCGCTGGGATGATCGCGGTGGGGCAGGCGATGATCAGCTATATCCTTGGGGGTGAACTGCTTGGGCAGGGCGTGAGCTTTTACGCCGTCGCGGCGTTTGTACTGGCATGGGTGACGCTGGGGTTGGTGCAGCTGCCCGCTGAGATCGAGGTTTTCGGAGGGCGGTTCGTGCTGGTACGCAATGTGCTGGCGTTTTTCTCGACGATCCTGGTGGCTGTGGCCGCGGCAGGAGTGACCCTGTGGCTGGCATGACAAAAAGGCAAAGCCCTCAAGGGGGAAAAGGCACTTCCGACGGGAAGAGGCAGCCGCCTCCGTTTCGGTTCAAGGGCCTGAAACTGCTGGGCATTGTGCTCCTGCTCTATCTTCTGGCGTTCGTCCTCTCGCCCGAAAAAGCGGCAATAAGTGTGCAGGCGTTTGTGCATGTGCTGGGGACATTGGTGCCGATCCTGCTGGTAGTGTGGGTGCTCACAGCGCTGATCAACCGTTTCCTCTCCCCTGAGGATCTGGCGCGCCATCTGGGGGAAGACTCCGGCCTGCGCGGCTGGGTGATCGCCCTTGCGGCCGGCGTGATCAGCCACGGGCCGATGTACGCATGGTACCCGATGATCCAAAATCTGCGTGAACAGGGAGCCCGTGACGGACTCATCATCGCCTTTTTCTACGCGCGGGCGGTCAAGGTGGCGCTGCTGCCAATGATGGTGGTCTATTTCGGTCTCACCTTTACCGTGAGTCTGACGATCCTGACCCTGCTGGCTGCGTGGGCGCAGGGGGTGGCGGCGGATCGGCTTGGATAAGTGCGTTAGCTGTTTGTTCTATAGCTCAATTCCAAGCCGTTTCGATATTTCTTTTGCTGCTACGGTCGCGCGGGTCTGGAGGAACAGATCGGTCAAAGCCGAAGTGTAGGAGGAGGGTTCGATATTGATCTCGATGGTGCGGGCTTTTCTGTTTTCGTAGGGGAGCATCGAGGCGGGCATGATCTCTCCGGTGGTGCCGATGATGAGGAGCAGATCGGCTGCATGGATGAGATCGAGGCTCTTCTGATATGCATCGGGCGGGATCGCTTCGCCGAAGAAGACGAAGTCCGGCTTGAGCAGGCCGCCGCAGTGGGGGCATTGTGGCGGCAGGGTATTGAGCATCCCCTCCTCATAGTCCCATTTGCGACGGCACTGAGTGCATTCGAGTTGCTGGGCGGTACCGTGAAACTCCACGACGTTCCGGCTGCCCGCACTCTGATGGAGGCTGTCGATGTTTTGGGTGATGATGCCGCCCAGTTTGTCACGATGTTCCAGTGCCGCAAGGAAGCGGTGGGCGGCATTGGGCCGGGCTTTGGTGCCCATGTAGTTGTAAAAAATCTCCTTGATCGCCTGCCATGATGCTTCGGGATGGTCGAGGAACCATTGCAGATCGAGGATCTGCGGATCATAATGGCTCCAGAGTCCCTCAGGCCCTCGAAACGTAGGAATCCCGCTTTCGACGGAGATGCCTGCTCCCGTAAATGCGACAATATGCCCAGCCTCAGTGATCCATTGGGCAGCCTGATCAAAAGCCTTGGTATCCATCGTTTCTCCTGTTTATCCCAGCCCGAATTTTGAGATGAGTTTCTCCAAAAAGTCATCATAGATACCGAGGGTGTTTTTGCGCCAAACAGAATCAGAAGGATAGAACCCTTCGCGGAAATTTTCCCGGACTTTTTTGGTGATCGGACTGGGTGTATCGGGATGGTGCCAGACCTGATTTTCGGCGACGATTCTTTTAAGAAGCGGGATATTGGGGATGGTGCCGATATCCAGACCAAATGCGCAGGATTTTTGGGCGAGAGAATGACGCAGTGCGTACTGGATGAGGGTGCCTTTGGCCTCGTAGATCTCGTCACTCTGCTGTCCGTGGGCCGTGATCGAGGTAAACGAGGGCTCGATCTCTTTGAGTCGGCCAAAAGCGTCAGATTCGGGGTGATTGGCGGTGAAATAGACCGCTTCACCCCGCTTGCCAAGACCGGTATGACAATCCAGCAGCAGGAGTTGTTCGTGCCCTTTGGTTGCTTCGGTAAGAATGCGATGGAAGATCTCGACCTCTTTTTCTGTGCCGTCGCCTCCATAAAAAGGGGCATCGGGATATCGATATTGCCCGCCGGCAATGGCGTTTTTGAGTGCGGCGTATGTGCCGGAGAGTTTGGCGCGCAGGACGGTCGGAAGGATCGATCCGTAAAAGCGCACCGTTTCGATCCATTCGGCCTGGCGGTTGCGCCGAGGGGTCAGCAAAGGATACAGGGTATCAAAAGCGGCATCGATTGCATCGTTTCCGGTGGTGTACGCTTCGACGGCGTCGTGAAAATTGCGATTGAGATCGATGCCGTGATGGTTGACACGCCTGCTGTGGGCAAACCCGTACGGGTTGAGAGCGTGGATAAGCACCAGCGTAGTCTGCTCATTGAGCTGCGGACGAAAATGCGCAAGAAAGCGCAGCTGTACTGCACTGCCGGAGTACCCTTCGACCCCGTGGGTTCCGGAGACGATTATCAAGATGTTTTTTGGGTTGGGTGCTTCATAGATCGCCGTATCGATGGTCAAATCATCGATGATGGAATCATGGAAGTGCTCAGTCGCATCAGCCGTTGCGGCGAGAAATTTTTGGCGGGCTTCACTGTAGGTTTCGGCATAAAAAGAAGTTTGCATGGATAATAATAACGCGTTGAAGCTTAAGCCCCAACTTATGGACAGGGGTGTATACTTTCACACTTGCTGACAGGTTCGCGTGGCGGACAGACATAATATGTACAGCTTATTCTTCTATGTCCTCTCCAGCAAATATATTTAACATCACAAGGTAGGAGAACTCCATGAAAAAAACTCTGTTGGCACTGGGTGCCGCAAGCGTAGTAGTATATGGTGGCGCACTCGATGCGTTCAAAGGGACAGAAGGAACGCTGCGGATCGCAGGCGGTACGGCGCACATTCCGACGATGAAAGTGGTCGCCAAAGAGATTGCAACGGTTGCCCCCAATCTCAAGATTTCCATCGCAGGCGGTGGCAGTGGTGTGGGGATCAAAAAGGTGGGTGAAGGGCTGGTTGATATCGGCAACGCCGGGCGCAAAGCCAGCGACAAAGAGATCGCCAAATACGGCCTTGTGCTTCACAAGTGGGCGACCGACGGCATTGCAGTGGTTGTCAATCCCGAGAACAATATCACTGTTTTGACCCCGGCACAGATTCAGGCGGTTTTCGCCGGCAAGACGACCAACTGGAAGGAGCTGGGCGGCGCGGATGCCCCCATCCACCTCTACACCCGGGATGAGGCCAGCGGTACCCGCAAGGTGTTTTGGAAAAAAGTGCTCCACAAAAGCCCCATCGCTTCCCATGCCAACTTCGTCACCTCCAACGGCGCGATGAAACGCTCCATCGCCGGGGATGCGGCGGGGATAGGATATATGTCTGCGGGATTTATTGATTCAAGCGTCCAGGGAATCGCCATCGACGGGATTGCCCCCACCGCGGACAATATTCAGGCAGGAAAATATCCTTATGCGCGCGGGCTCTACTCCATCACCAAGGGGGAGCCGACCGGCGTGGCCAGGCATTTTATCGACTATCTGTTGAGCGACCATGTCCAGCATGAGATCGTTCCGACCAAAGGGTTTATTCCGGTACGCTGATGATCCGTACGGTTGCGCGCTTTGGTGCCGGAGTGGGTGTTGCTGTTATAGGAGCGATTGTTCTGTTTTTGGTCTACTTTTCGCTTCCGCTTTTTGAGAATGGAGTTGCCGCATCGCTTTGTTCAATGCGATGGGATCCGGCGCGGGGAGAGTATGGCTTGGTCCCGATGATGGTCGGGACGCTTGCGATCGCTTTGTCAGCGACACTGCTGGCAACGCTCTTTTCCCTCTCTGTGGCGTTGACGATTGATGCGTTGCGTACAAGAGGGCTTCGACGGGCGCTTTATCGTCTGTTTCTCCTTTTCGGGTCGGTTCCGACGGTGGTTTATGGGCTCATCGGTGTGTTGGTGCTTGTACCGCTGATCCGTACGGTCTGGGCGGAGAGTTCCGGGATGAGTCTGTTGGCTGCATCGCTCATGCTTTCCATGGTGATTGCCCCGACCATGATACTGTTTTTTCTCGATTCGTTTCGTGCAACACCGGCGGCGTTTGCACAAGTGGCTTCGGCATTGGGAGGCAGGACAATCCAGTATCAGATGCTGGTGCTGCTCCCCTACCACCGACGCAGCATCGGAGTGGGGATCGCGCTGGGGCTGGCACGTGCCATGGGAGATACAATGATCGCTTTGATGGTAGCAGGTTCCAGTATTCGCATTCCCCACCACCTGACCGATTCGGTACGCACGCTGACTGCACACATTGCGCTGCTGTTTGCCGGTGATTTCGATTCGATGGCGTTTCGATCGATTTTTGCCAGCGGATTGATACTCTTTGGCCTGACGGTGGTGCTGCTGGGGGTGATCCATCGGCTCAGAGGAGGGCCCCGTGCGTAGTGTCGAGTGGTGGTTATGGGTTGTTTCCCGGGGAGTGGCTCTTTGGACGATCGCCCTTTTTCTGGTGGTGGTTGGCTACATTTTTATCCAGGCTTTTGGGGCCGTGACTCCGGAGATTGTCCTGCCCGGCGGAGCGTTGTGGGCTCCCATGGCGGGGACGGTGATGTTGGTGGTTCTTTCGTTGGCACTGGCGTTACCTGTGGGCATTGCGTCCGGGGTCTATCTCGGGGTGTATGCCCGGGGACGGAGGCGTACGATGCTGAGTTTTTTGTTTGAACTGCTTGCTTCGATCCCCTCCATTCTTGTCGGTTTATTTGGATTTGCGCTGATACTGCTTCTTCATCGCTGGTGGGGAGGGGCATTGCCGTCCCTGGGGCTTTCGGCGTTTTCAATGGCGATCTTGATCCTCCCTTACATCATCAAAGCGACCGAACTGGGTATTCTCGAATCTCCCCGGGAGCCGACCTCCCTGGCTTATGCGTTAGGCGCGACGACCGACCAGGTAGTTTGGCGGATCCTGCTCCCCGCGGCCCGGCAGCATATCGTCAAAGGGCTGATGCTTGCTGTTGCGCGTGCCAGCGAAGATACCGCAGTGATTCTTCTGACGGGGGCTGTGGCCAGTTACGGGGTGCCCCGCTCCCTCTGGGAGCCATTTGAGGCACTGCCGTTTTTTATCTATACCACTACGGCGGAGTATGGCTCGCAGGAAGAGCTGGGGGCGGTATTTGTCGCGGCGGCGTTGCTGGTGGGTTTGGCGGGAGCGGTGGTGATGAAACTGGGAGTGAGGCATTAGGAGTGGGAAATTGTGATATGCTTTGAAAAAAAACAGGGGGAAACACCATGATCGCTATCCGGAATTTTACATGCGGGTACGGTGACCGGACAGTGTGGGAGCCCCTCTCTTTTGAAGCTCGTCCAAGAGAGATCACTGCTATTGTCGCCCCATCGGGCGAGGGGAAGACTACCCTTCTCAAGGCGATTAATCGTCTGCACGAGGTGGAAGAGAATGATTTTTGGATGCACGGGAAAATCGAAGCGCGGATTGCGGAGACGGTGATGGATGTGTACGATCGGACTACCGATCCCCATTGGCTTCGACGCAAAATCGCCTATATTTTTCAATCCCCCACAGTATTGCCCATGAGCATTGAAGCCAATGTGATGTTTGGATTGAAGCTGATACACGGAGCCGATCGGAAAACGTTTGTTTCCAAGGCGCATCAAGCGCTCAGGGAGGTTGGATTGTGGGGGGAGGTGCATGATCGCCTCGATCACGATGCCCAGACCCTTTCACTGGGGCAAAAACAACGTCTTTCCATTGCCAGGGCACTGGTTTTGTCTCCTGAGGTTCTGCTGCTGGATGAGCCCACCTCTTCATTGGATCCGGAAGCGACGGCGCGTATCGAAGCGCTTTTGGTTCGGCTCAAGCGTGATCGAACGCTTCTGCTCGTTTCGCATGATGCCGCACAGGTGAAGCGGATTGCCGATTGCGTGATCGAGCTGTAATCTTGTGGATGGTATAATGCAATCATACTAAAACAAAAGGAGATACCATGGGTATTTTTGACAAGATCAAGCACGCACTCGGATTCGGTGATGATGAGAAGCAGGAGACAGCAGCACAGGTGGAGTCGGCTCCCGAGACAGCAGAGAACTTTGCCGAAACTTCTGTGCCGGAAGTTCAGACCGGTGGTGGCGAAGTGGTCGTCGTGGATGTGGTCGCGGTCCTTGAAGAGAAAGCGGCTGCCAACCCGGAGGATCTCGACTGGAAAGTCTCCATTGTTGATCTGATGAAGCTGCTCGATCTGGACAGCTCCTATGCCCACCGCAAAGAGCTGGCGGCCGAAGTCGGTATCGAAGGATATCACGGAACCGAAGAGCAGAACATTGCTCTGCACAAAGCGGTCCTGGCCAAACTGGCTGCCAACGGCGGCAATGTTCCCGCGGATCTGCTCGCGTAGATCTTTTCTGTTTTCCCATGATCGGCCCTGTGGCCGGTCACACTTTCTCCTACTTTTTCTGACTCTCTTTCACGATCCACTCTGCCATACCCTCAAGCTGTTCGGGGCTCAGGTCGGGGTAAGCGCGCATCGGTGTGTGGAAGGCGGGCCACTTGCCGTGACTGCCCTGAGTAATGCTTTTCTTGATCTGTTCGATCCCTTTTTCCCCGTATCGCTGTCCGATCTGTTTGAAGGTGGGCGCCAGTTTGCCGTTGCCATAGACATGGCAGGAGCGGCAGTCGTGAGTCTCAAGGATCTGCTCATGCAGGGGGAGTGCTGCGATGCGGTTGCGCTCTTTCATGATCGCCATCATCTTCATCTGATCGTAGGTATCATATGCCCAGGCGGCCACCGCCCCGATCTCAGCTTCGGTCGCTTGCCCTTTGAGGGGGGGCATGAGGCCATACTGCTGGAGACTCTTTTTGTCGCAGTAGGATATCTCGCGGGAGGGGTGTAGGGCGTACTTTTTGGCAAAGGCGATGAATTTGGCGCGTTTCTCGGTGGGGGTGTCGGCCTTGATCCAGTCTTTGAGGTGGACCGTGACGGTATAGAGCGGCGGAGCTTTTTCGTCTTCGCTGGTCTTTGGAGGCATCTCGAGGTTGTGGCAGGCGGCACATTTGGCATGGGCGAGCGCCTCACCGTCGAGGGGCTTGGCGGGAGCGGAGGTGTTTTTGGTGGTGCCGGAACAGCCGGAAAGAAGGTAGACGCCGACGATCCAGAGGGAGAGCAGAGAGATTTTTTGCATGGCGATCCAATAAAATGATAATAGTTATCGTATTATAATCTATAATGTTTTGTATAAGCTTGAAGAAATATTTTGAGAAGAAAAAAGGGGAAGGAGAAGAGAGTCTCCGGGTAAGCCCCGGAGAACAGAAGCGATTAACGCTTGGAGAACTGAGGTGAACGACGGGCTTTTTTCTTCCCGTACTTTTTCCGCTCAACGACACGAGAGTCGCGGGTGAGCAGGCCCATGGGCTTGAGGATCGCGCGGAAGCTGGGCTCGTATTCGACGAGAGCCTTGGTGATACCGTGTTTGAGGGCATCGGCCTGGGCGGAATAGCCGCCGCCGAGAGTCGTGGCTTTGATGGTGACAGCCTCAAGCTGCTTGGTCGCCTCAAGCGGGAGACGGACTTTCATCTTGAGGGTTTCGTGGCCGCCGAGCCACTGATCAAGCGTCAGGCCGTTGATGTCCATTTCGCCTGCGCCGGGGGTGAGCCATACCTTGGCGATCGCGCGTTTTCGTTTGCCGGTTGCGTACACTGTTGCCATTGTTATTTTCCTTTACCGATCTGAGCTGTGTGAGGGTGCTCTGCACCTTCGTAGACTTTGAGTTTTTTGATCATCTGCTTGCCGAGTTTGGTTTTGGGGAGCATCCCGCGGACGGCGAGATGGTAGAGTTTCTCGGTGTGATTCTCGAGCATGTCGGAGAGCTTGTTGGATTTGGTGCTCCCAAAATATCCGCTGTGGCGGAAGTATTCTTTGTCTTCGAGCTTATTTCCGGAGAAGACAGCTTTTTTGGCGTTGATGATGACGACATAGTCACCGCAGTCAACGTTTGGGGTAAAACTGGGCTTGTGTTTGCCGCGCAGGTAAGTGGCCGCTTCGGTCAGAATCCGTCCGAAGGTTTTGCCTTCGGCATCGATCAGGATCCAGTCGCGTTCGACCTCGAAAGGCTTGACAACTTGAGTCATTTTCATGATGGTGTTCCTTGTTTTTTCTAAAGCGTGTGCTTTTGTGGATGGGATTGTAGCAGGTTAAGCTTAAATACTCTTGAAATTCAGTTTTATTTAAGAATAACTGTTATATCCTCCAGGCTACCTCACGTAAAAAGGGAAAGATCATGATCGGAAAAGTCATCGCATATCAAGGGGTCGAAGGAGCCTATTCGCATCTGGCATGTCAGAATGCTTTTCCCCGATCGCGATCGATCGCCTGTGAGCGTTTCGAAGATGCAATGGAACTGGTGGAGAATCGTACAGCCGATTTTGCCATGATCCCGGTGGAAAATTCCACCGCCGGCCGGGTCGAGGAGATCTACCGGCTTATCCCTGAGTCTGCTCTTTTTATCGTCGATGAACACTTCGAACCAGTCAATCACTGTTTGCTGGGGATCGAGGGGAGCTCCCTGAAAGATATCCGATACGTCGCTTCCCATCCACAGGCGCTGGCCCAATGCCATAAAAACATCCTCAAAAATTCCCTGACGGCTGTGGCGCGATTTGATACAGCCGGATCCGCTCGGGAGATTCGTGACAAAAATGATCCGGCCTGGGGAGCGATCGCTTCCCAATTGGCCGCCGAGCTTTATGGGCTGCAGATTCTCGAAGAAAATTTCGGTGATTTGCAGGGAAATGTTACCCGTTTCATTGTGCTTTCGCGGGAGAATACTACCCCCAGGCTGGACCCTTCACGGAAATATATTACTTCACTGATTTTTCAGGTGCGGGATATTCCGGCAGCTCTCTTCAAAGCTCTTGGAGGGTTCGCGACCAATGGAGTCAATCTGCTTAAGCTTGAAAGTTATTCGAAAACAGGATCACTGCAGGTGAGTCGTTTTCACATTGACATTGAAGCCCACCCCGAAGAGCCGCATTTGGCCCTCGCGATGGAAGAGCTGCGTTTTTTTGCCCGTGAAATCAAATGTCTGGGAGTGTATGAGAAGCATCCGGGACGGGAGAATTATAAACTGGTCTAAGAGCGAAGTGTTGTCAGATGTCCATGATTTCTATATTGTTTTCCAATAAATAGGCTATCTTTCCCCTTGTAGGTTTTCCAAGTATTTTTTCAACCGCTGCAACGTAGTCCTGTACTTGTGTTCGATGATGGGCGGCATATTTTTTCGAACTTTTGTAATCGAGCACAACGGCGTGGTCGGGGTACTCCAGCAGGAGGTCGAGCTGTTTGAACTCGCCGCGGTAGACGATCGACTGCTCACGAAGGGGAGCGGCCTCTTCGAGCAGGGCGGCGAATGCCGTGTGTTCGATCAGACGGGTGATGCGGGTGCGGATGTCATCGAGCTGGTCGGGACGCAGCAAGCGTCCGTAGCGGTTGCGTACGGCCTCCAATGCGGCCGGGAGCGCGTCGGAAGTGAAGTCGGTGAGCATCTCCAGTCCGTAGTGGAGTGCGGTACCAAAAAGGATCGCTTCGTGATCACGTTCCTCGTTCTCCTCCTGGGAGGGTTTTTCCTGGTAGCCGTAGTTGCGTAACGCAGGTGTGGATACGAGTTCCGAGTTCCGGGTTCCGGATTCCGAGTTTTTGGGTTGCGTTTTTTCCGAACTCCAAACTCCGAACTCCGAACCCCCAATCTTCAGCGGTTCCATTCCGATGACATCAAAGACCGACTCTCTGGGTTTGCGGATGACGGTGAGTCCCTCGGCAGCCCGGGTGAGGGCGACGTAGAGGAGGTTGAGGCGGTCTTTGTCGGTGGCGGTTTTTTGGCGCTCGAGTGTCGCGGCATAGCGAAGGTCGAAGTGTTCGCGTCCCTGAACACGATAGAAGATGCGGTCGATGTGCAGCTCATCCCGATAGTCCAGCAGAAGAGGTGAGGTATCGGCGCGGGGGCGGGTGAGGCGATCGAGGAGGATTACGTGCCCAAACTCCAGCCCTTTGGAACCGTGGATCGTCATGATCTGTATGCCGTGAACGGTATGGGCGGCCACCGCGATGCCGGAGAACGCGAATTCCTCAAGAAACATAGCAACATCATCGAACCCGGCGGCAAACTCCAGCAGCCGGAGTACATTGGGATCGTCGTCAAAATAGCCAAAATCCCGTATCAGACGATCGAGCATCTGAAGCGGTGACATGAAGGCGGTGTAGCCCTCGAGCTGTGTTTGGGACAGGCGAAGTCCTACCCGCTCCAGCATCGCTTCGGCGTCGATGGGGTGGCCGCGATAGAGATACTCAACCATGGACACCAGCGCGGCGATCTTTGGGTGGTGGCGCAGCGAACTGGAGGTTTTGAGCCGGGTGGGGATGTCGGCGGTGGTGCAGGCCTGCTGGAGGGCCTGACCGTCCTTATTGGTGTGGACGAGGAAGGCGATCTCGTCCCAGCTGATCCCGGCGGCATTGAGGTGCTGTGCCTGTGCAATCGCACGGTTGATGAGCTCTTCGTCTTCAGCAATCTTGAGTACCTCGACATAGCCCTCCTGAGCTCCCTTGCGAGGCTTTTGCGGCGTGTAGCCGGGCATGGTGCCCTCAAACCACCGATTGACCTGCTCTACGACATGGCGGCTGCTGCGGTAGTTGGTGTCCATCGGCTGTATATCGATATCATAGCGGGCAGCCACTCGGTCAAACAGCTCCTCGACCCCGCCCCGGAAGCGGTAGAGTGACTGTTTGGTGTCACCGACGTAGAAAAAGGTACGAAATGCGTTTTGCCCCGCACCGGCAAAGATCTCGTCAATCAGAGGCTGCAGCAGCAGAAACTGCAGTGTAGAGGTATCCTGAAACTCATCCAGCAGGATGTGGTGAAAGCGCGCATCGAGCTTGAAATAGAGAAACTCCCGGCTGATGCTCTCATGCAGCAGACGGTAGGTGAAATAGGTCAAGTCATCGAAACTGAGGATACCGGAGCGTTTGGCCTGTGTGATACGGGCGTTGCGGTAGTGGTCGTAGAGGTCAAAGAGATGCTCAAGAACGTGGGCTTCGCGGATCTGTATCCATCCGTTCAGGGCAGATTTGAGTTGTTCAAACAGCTCTTCTTGCTTGGGGGTGATCCGCTTTTTGTACCAGGTATGTTCGGACAGTG
>CAYSQV010000021.1:0-13047 GCA_964433295.1 uncultured Nitratifractor sp.
TGGATGGTGTTGACCCCGTCCTCGATTGCGTGGGCAAGCTTGACCCCGCTGAAACCGTCCACCATCGCAATATGATAGGCCAGGCGAATGGCACTTTTCTTGCCGATACCGGGCAACGCGTTGAACGCATCGACCAGGTTTTCAAACGGCTCGATCTTGTAGTGTTTCACAGCAGCTGGTACCTGTCAGGAATCGTAATCGACAACACGGGTTTGTTCCGCAACGGTTTTGATCCAGGCGACCACCTCCTGATGCACCGGATGGGTCGCATACGCTTCCAGCCCTTCCCGATCATCAAATCGGGCGATCAGTGCCATATCCATCGCCCGCTCCTCCTGAGAAAAATTGATCCCTGCCTCCACCGTGCGTAGAGTCGGCACCGATCCGATCATTGCCTCGATGCGGCGCTTGGCCTCGATAAGATTGGCTGCCTTGTTGTCAGGATGAAACACGAAAAATACAATATGTGTGACCATCAACATCTCCCGGTAAATCTGGGGATAATTATACTACAAATATGGTAGAATTCGCCCACAATATCCCGGCACGCAATGCCGACGAGGAGCAACAACCGATGCAATCGACGGACTATTACGAAATTCTCCGGATCCACCGCGATGCCAGCGGAGCCGAGATCAAAAAGGCCTACCGGAAGCTGGCCATCCAATACCATCCCGACAAAAACCCCGGTGACAAAGAAGCCGAGGAAAAATTCAAGTACATCAACGAAGCCTATGAAATTCTCAGCGACGACGCAAAACGACAGATCTACGACCGCTACGGCAAAGAGGGACTCGAGCGCCAGGGCGGCGGCTTCCATGCCAACAGCATGGACGACATCATGGACATATTCAACTCGATGTTTGGTGGCGGTTTTGGCGGTGGCCGCCAGCAGCGTGATCCCGGCGCCCAATACGCGCTTGATTTTGAAATTGAACTGCGGCTGGACTTTAACGAAGCGATTTTCGGCACGACCAAAGAGATCCCCATCACCTACAAAGTACCCTGCCAGGCCTGCGACGGCACCGGCGCCCAGGATGGCGAGATGAGTACCTGTGCTACCTGCGGCGGTCAGGGGCAGGTCGTGATGCGCCAGGGCTTTATGACCTTTGCCCAGGAATGTCCCCGTTGTCACGGTGTGGGACAGGTCGCCACCAGCAAATGCGATACCTGCCGCGGAAAAGGGTATGCACTCAAAGAGCAGACCGTCACTCTCGACATCCCCGCCGGTGTCGATACCGGCAATCGTCTCCGGGCACAAGGATACGGCAACGAAGACCGACACGGCCGCCGCGGGGATCTCTACATCACCTTCTTTGTCGAAGAGGATGAACATTTTGTCCGGGAGGGGAACGATATCTTTATCGAAGTACCGGTCTTTTTCACCCAGTGTGTCCTCGGTGAAACCATCACCATTCCCTCACTTCGTGGGGAGCTGGAACTTCACCTCAAGCCCGGTACGCGTGACCGTGAACAGTTTGTCTTTCGCTCGGAAGGGGTGGCCGATGTCCACAGCGGTCGCAAAGGCCGTCTCATCGCACAAATCAAAATGATCCTGCCCAAAAAACTCACCGGTGATCAGGAAAAACAGCTCCGGGAACTTCAGGAGAGTTTTGGGGTAGAGAGCCGTCCCCATCAAGGTACGTTCGAAAATGCGTTCAAGCGTGTCAAATCGTGGTTTGGGAAAACAGAGGCAAACACTAATAAATAAAGGGTAAAAAGACAGAGGGGAAAAGAGACTGTCCAGCGTGCCATAAAGCCACTGGACAGGAAACGGTGCGCACCTTACTTGGCGACAGCGTCTTTGATGGTTTTACCGAACTTAAACTTGGGAGCTGTGTGAGCAGGCTTCTTGTAAGTTTTGTTGGTACCGGGGATTTTTCCCTCTTTGGCGGCGACTTTGGCAGTAGAGAAAGTACCAAAACCTACGAGAGAGACTTTTTTCTTCTTGACCAAAGCGGCAGTGACTGCATCTGTAAATGCTTTGACCGCCTTCTCAGCCGCTGCTTTACTCTCGTAGCCGCCCTCTTTTTTTACCAACTCCACAAAATCTGCTTTTGTCATGTTCCATCCTTAGTGATAATTTGAACCACACATTATAAAGTGACAAACCTTATAGTTGGGTTCTCGCAATTGGCGGGCTGCATCCTTCCTTTGGGCAGATGAGCCCGCACCCGTTTGCACCACAGTGCCCAATGCAGGTGTAGCCCGGCTGTCCCGACAAGGCATTCCTGCCGGGATCCGTGGCTTTCCGCCCTTGCCTTGCGACAAGTTTGGCAACGCGTTATCATAGAGTATTCATCCTTAAGCTCTCTTTACAAAATTGTTATTATTATGTAATATTATCTAAAAAAGTTGCAAAAAAAAGTCAGAGCGGATGAATATCAGGGCTTTAGAGGAGTGAGAAGACAGGAAGGAGGCTTCAAAAAGGTACGATGGTGCGGCAGAGAGGATTTGAACCTCCACGGGCTTGCGCCCACCAGCCCCTCAAGCTGGCGTGTCTACCGTTCCACCACTGCCGCGTGAAAACTGAATACAAAGCGTATCCGGTAGAAATGAACGGGCAGAAGTATATCTGCCCATTGCTGAGGATTACCTGAGATTATCCGAGGTAAGGGTTGGCGTACAGAGCGATCAGTGCGATAACGAGGGTATAGATAACCTGTGCTTCGATCATCGCCAGTGCGATGAACATGGTCGTCATCAGTTTACCGCCCAGACCGGGGTTGCGTGCAGTACCGGCGATGGTCGCGGCAGCGGTGTGCCCCATACCGATCGCTCCACCGAGTGCGGCCAGACCGAGGCCGACACCCGCCGCTACGGTCGAGTACGCCTGGATCATCGCTTTGCCACCCTCTTCACCGGCGAACGCGAATGCGCCCAGTGCGAGGAAAAGTGCAAAAAACTTTTTCATGATTGTTCCTTGGTTTGGTTGGGTTTTGAGTCCCCTTCGACTGACATTCCGGGATCTGTTCGGCTTGCGTATCCCTACTGATCATCCCATCGGGTCGGCGCCATTATAACTCTTTTGGGATTAACCCTTTTTGAGTTCAAGCTCTTTTCGTCAAGTTTTTGGTAAAATCTCCCCAGTAATGTTACAAAAGGTATCCAGATCCATGCGCATACAACTCCTTATTTTTCTCCTGGCCTCTCTTCTCCTGCACAGCAAAGAGGTGATCCCTGTCAGCAAAACACTTTTCAAGATCATTTCGGACAAAGGGGAACAAAAAGAGGTGAGTCTCAAAGGAAAAGAGTTTATCGTGGTCTCCGTCCGTGAGCGGGGAAGTGACGGACGTTTCTACGCGGTGGACCGTGACGGGAATGTCTGGTTCACCGGGCCCATCACCTCCGGAGCCAATGACTTCCCGACCCCCTCGGGTATCTACACCGTCCTTCGCAAAAAACGCTACTACATGTCCAAAGATTTTCCCGATCCCAGCGGCATCAACAACATGGACTACAGTATTTTTTTCACCCATCGCGGCCACGCACTGCACAAAGGCAACGTCGATTGGATGAGCCACGGCTGCATCCACATCAGTCCCAAGCACATCCCGACCCTTTTCCACTGGGCCAAGATTAACCAGACCAAGGTCGTCATCACCCGCAACACCTACATGCCCATGGCCAAACCCGATCTGATCAAATACCGTTTGCGCTGACCCGACCACTCTGCGTGCGAAGCGTTCCTATGCCACATACTCCAGCGTCGCCAGCTCCACTTTGCGCCCTTTTTGCTCCAAAACAACCACATCGATCGGATCCCCCTCCCGGTAGCGATCGTGCAGATCGTTGACCCGTCCCTTGGCCACTTTAGAGATGTGCAACAGCGCATCAAATCCGTCCGGCATCTCGACAAAGAGCCCAAAATCAACGATTTTTTTGACCGTGCCGTGATAGGTCTCCCCGATCGCATACTGCATCTGCCGGCGCTCCGGCGCTCCGGCAATCGTCTCAATATGGGCCTTGGCGGCTTGAACTTTGTCGGCATCGTGACCGGAGACCTTGACCCCGCCCTGATCCCGATCAAGATCAATGGCAACCTCGAACTTCTCGATGATCTCCCGGATCGTTGAGCCTGCCTTGCCGATGATGTCGACGATCTTGGAGGGATGGATGGTGAAATGCTCAACCGAGGGGAGAGCCCCGCTGGGCACGATCGCCTGACGTGCCTCCTCCATAATCGCCAGAATGTGGATCCGGGCCTGACGTGCCTGTTCGAGTGCTTCGGCGAGGATCGCCGGATCGAGTCCCCCCAGCTTGATGTCCATCTGAAGCGCGGTGATCCCCTCGGAGGTTCCGGTCACTTTGAAATCCATATCTCCGTCGTGATCTTCCAGACCCATGATGTCTGTCAGGACAGCATGACGATCTCCGTCGATCACCAGCCCCATCGCCACCCCGGAGACAAGCCGGCTCACCTCGACTTCGGCCGCACACAGTGCCAATGCCCCTCCGCACACAGTGGCCATCGACGACGATCCGTTGCTTTCAAGGATCTCCGAAACCAAACGGATCGTGCCCTCAAGGTTGCGGTCGATCACCGGCTCAAGCGCCCGTTTGGCCAGATTGCCGTGCCCCAGCTCCCGGCGGCCGGGGGCCCCGATGTGTTTGGCTTCACCAACCGAAAAGCCGGGGAAATTGTAGTGCACCATAAAGCGCTCATTCTGGGGCTGCCTGCTCTGAAGCATCTCATACATCTGGGCCCCTTTGGCATCCCCCAGCGTAGCAACCACCAGCGCCTGCGTCTGCCCACGGGTAAAGAGACACGATCCGTGGGCGCTCGGGAGGAGATTGGTCTCAATGGTAATGGGGCGTACCTCGTCCAGCCGTCGCCCGTCTGCACGCACCCCCTCATCGAGAATCATGGCTCGGACGCGGTTTTTCTTGGCCAGATCAACAGCGGCTTTGATCGCGTCGATCTCCACCGTCTCCCCCCTGGCCTCATGGTCGTCCCGGATCGTTTCGGCCAACTCCCGCAACCCGGCTGCCCGCTCGCTTTTGGCTGCGGATCGGATCGCATCGGCCAGCGGCTGGGCATAGGCGGTCTCGATCACCTCTACCCAGTGCTCAATCGCCCATTCGCGGGGTTGGGAAGCAATGCGTTTGGCCGCTTTGTGTGGAAGCAGATCTGTCTGATAGCGCGACGAAGCACGCTCGATCGCCTCGGTAGCCATGGCAATGGCTTCCATCAGCTCGCTCTCTTCAAGTTCGTTGCTCTCCTGGTGGCTGAGCACCAGAGGTATCGGTGCCATACCGGCATCCATTCCCATCGGATCGTACTCGATATCGTCGATCTTCTCCGTCGCAATGGCACGCATCTCGATCATCATAAGATCCCGGCCACTTCCGGTTACGAAGAGATCCAGCGTACTCTCCTCCATCTGCGTGCGACTGGGATGGAGCACAAATGCACCCTCACGCGTCCGTCCGATACGTACCGAAGCAACGCTCTGTTCGATCGGCACCTCACTCAAAAGCAGCGCCGCATTGGCCGCGTGAAGTGCGGCCACCTGCAGATCCACCTCGGGATCGCTGCTGACCACCAGCACACTCAAGGCGACCGGATAGGTAAACCCCTCCGGGAACAACGGGCGGAGCGAACGGTCAATGATTCGGGAAGTGAGCGTTTCGAAATCGCTCGGCTTGCTCTCCCGCTTGATAAAGCCGCCCGGGATCTTGGCCGCAGCGTATGCTTTCTCGATGTACTGAACGGTCAGCGGGAGAAAATCCTCCTCAACCGGTTTGTGATCGACCGCCACCGCAGCGATCAAAACCGCTTTGCCCTGACGGTACATCACCGATCCACTCGCCTGGCGCGCGATCTTGCCAATGCCAAACTCCTCTTTGATTCCATTTGTCTCAATGACGCACGATGTTTCACTCATGGTTTTTCAGTATCCTTTCGATGGCTTCAAATGCCGGTCGTTCCAATTGTTCATAATAGTATTCTATCGAAATATAATCATGGATCGTATGAGGGCAATAAACGCCGTCACACACCTGGAGGAGATTTTCCCGCACAGCGGCATCCAGGATCGGCACCGCAATGTAGACATTGGTTGCACCCTGCTCAAGCATCGATTTGATCGCAGCCAGAGTGGTAATCCCCGTCTCCACACACTCGTCCACCAGGAGCACCACCCGCCGGGAGACCGACCGGATCGATCCTCCGTGGCGATAGCGGTAGATGTAGGAGAGGACCTGATCATCGAAGCGTCTTTTGGCTTCGTTGTAGACATAGTCATCATCGATCCCAAACGCATCGATGAGTGCCTGATTTTTCACCAGGGTCTGGGTCTCGGTGATCATCGCTATGGGAAGGTCGGGGTTGTTGGGCGCGGGGATCGGCTCACTGAGGAGAATATCCATCGGAGCATCCAGTGCCTGCGCAACCCGGTCGGCGATCTCCACGCCCCCTTCACTGATGGCGATCACCGTCACCGCCTGCTGGCGCAGCGTATCGACCGGCAACTCTTCGATCAATTGATCCGCTGCATCCTGCCGATGACGGAAATAGATCTTAAAATGTGAACTTTTGGGCATGATTCCCCTCCGGATAATGTTGACCGATTTCTGTCTCATCAAAACGAAACCGAAACGTATCAATGTACTCCATCAAAACCGCATACGCGGCATTGATCTGCTCCATTCGACCCGCATCGCCTGCCCGATCAGGATGGTGCTCGCGGGCCAGTTGACGGTAGCGTGCCTTGATCTCATCACGGGTGACCAGTTTGGGGAGGCTCATCTCCGCCAGGGCCGCTTCGATCGTCTCAAACATATCCGAACGGCTCACGCGCGAGGCTCCCTCTGGACGACGACAGTCTGGACGAGGCGGTCATGAAGTGTTTGTCTCTGCGGCGTAAAGAAGGCCGGCAGAAAAGTCACATAAAACAAAAACATCTCCCCCAGCGTCCTCCCCAGTGCCCGCCCAAACGCGACGGAAAATGTCATGGGCTGCCCCTCTTCACGTCGAACGATACGGATCCGGGCAAGGTATTTGCCTATCGTCATGCCGCTTTGCCACACCAATACCGTATGATAAAGAACATACAGGGAGAAGATGTACGGAAGTGTCTGGCGCTGAAAGGCCTGAAACGCAGACAAAAACACCTCCTGTCTTTCCGGCGTGACCGCTTCTGCGGCCAATGAAGCCAATACGATCAACGGATCATAGAACAGGATCAATACCAACAGCGACACGACCAGCGAATCGATAAACGCCGCCCAGGTGCGCCGTCCGATCGTTGCCAATGTCTGCTCCCGATTCATCGATCCTCTCCCAGAGCCTGATAGGCGATATCCGTACGGCACTGCTTGCCGGCAAAATGGACTTGCCCCACAAGCATGTAGGCGCGGTCACGCGCCTGAGCGATCGAGTCCCCCATTCCGACACATACCAGCACCCTTCCGCCGGTTGCGTAAAGTTTGCCGTCGGCTTCACGCGTCACGCCGGCATAGACAATGTGGGCATTTTCTGCCAAATCTTTGTGGTGAATCTCATCCACAATGATCTCGGCCGGTACCGAATGTTTGTACGGATAGTGTTCGCTGGCGAGTACCACCCCGACGGCATACCGATCGTAAAACTCGATTCGGGCATCGGATAGCTCCCCTGTAGCGGCCTTGTAGAACAGCTCACTCGCAGGCGATTTGAGCAGCGGCATCAATTCTTCGCATTCAGGATCCCCGAAACGGACGTTGTACTCCAGCACTTTGGCCTCGCCGTCTACGACCATTACACCGATGAAAAGCACTCCGGTGAAGGGCATCCCCTCTGCTTCCATTCCCGCCAGGGTCGGTTCAATCACCCGTGTACGCAGCTGAGCATAAATCGCCTCATTGACCAGCGGAGTCGGTGCGTAGGCACCCATGCCGCCGGTATTGGGACCCTGATCGTCGTCCAAAAGGCGCTTGTGATCCTGCGCCGCAGGCAGCACGACATAATCCCTTCCGTCACAGACCACAAACACCGAAAGCTCATACCCGTCGAGATACTCTTCGACGACGATCTTCATCCCCGCCTCACCGAACGCCGTCCCCGCCAGCATATCGGCCGCGGCCTTTTTGGCCTCGGCGTGCGTGGGGGCGATGATCACCCCTTTACCGCCGCACAGGCCGTCGGCCTTGACCACCACCGGAGTGGGCAGCGTATCGATGAACGCCTCAGCCTCTTCGCGTGATCCGGTCTCAATGTAACGGGCGGTTGGGATGTCGTGGCGGGCGAGGAAGTTCTTCATGAAGATCTTCGACCCCTCCAGTTGTGCCGCCGCCGCACTCGGACCGAAGATCGTCAGCCCCCGCTCCTGGAACACATCGACGATCCCGTCCACCAGCGGCGCCTCCGGCCCGACGATCGTCAGATCGATCCCCTCCGACGCCACAAAATCAGCCAGCTTGCCAAAGTCACTGATAGGCAGATTCTCCCCCAGCTCATCCGTCGCCCCGTTGCCGGGAGCGAACCAGACCTTCTCCACGTTCGGATCCCGCTGCAACGCCAGACCGATCGAATACTCACGGCCACCCGAGCCGACGATAAGGACTTTCATAATTGCTCCAAAGTTTAGGTAAAAAGTAAAAAGCAACAAGTAAAAGGGTTTACTTGTTGCTTTTTACTTCTGAAACACGCAACACAATCACAATCATTTAAATGGAGTGTATTTGTGAGCAGAAAGTGCGGGGAAAATAAAAGGCGTACATCAAGTACGACGTTATTTTTCGCGCGCTTTCTGCCGCAAAGATACTCCAGAAAAGCCCGAGCAGGCGTAGTGTGCTGGTGTCGGCCCTGAATAGCCAACGGTGGAGGAGAGAGCCGCCTTCAGGGGGCAGCGCCTCGCCCGTTTTCGGGGCTCAGACGGCGTCACCCGCACACCAGCGGACTACGTGTCCCCCAAGAGATATATGTTGGACCCCCTTGTGCACATTCACGTACTGCTCAGGTAGGTTTATTATAGCCTACTTGGGGTTATGCGGGATTGAAATAGGATGATTATCGGGCAATTTCAAGTGCTTTGGCCATGCAGGCATCAATCAACGGGCGTTGGGCCACGGCATGATCCGCATTTTCGGGCAGGTGTTCCAGTGTCGCGGTACCGATCACCACGGCGGTATAGCTGCTCTCCCAGCCAAACTGTTCGAGAAAACAGCGGATCGTCGAAGGGGAGGTGAAGATAATGACAGCTCCCGATTTCGGTTTGGCCTCCGGTGAATGGGGCCGGCAAAAAGTCTCATAAATGACCTGTTCGTGCAGCGTGTAACCGGCATTGGCCAAATAGGTCCGGGAGTCAAACGAGACCGTGGCCGGACGGAGATAGAGGACGCGGCGGCTTTGGAATCGGGTCAGGATATCCGAAGCGAGCTCTTTGCCGTAAAAGTGTTGGGGGTGGAAGAGCACCGTTCCCCCCAGCGCAGCAATCTTCGCTGCCGTAGCGCCGCCGATGGCAATCGCGGGCAGCTCTTTCCACCGCGGGTCGATCTGCTCAGCACTCTCGACCGCCTGTTTGGAGGTGAACATCAGGGTATCACACCCCTGATAGTCGATCGTATCGGCCGTCAAGCGAAAATCGATCATCGGCAGCGGCACAGCACCTTCCCTCTCCAGCGGGGATGTAAGGTAGATCGTTCTACGCATCGGTCTCTTTGACCGCATAGTCACCGGCAAACATCAATTCGTTGATGTGCTCATCGTCATACGGATCAAAGTGCGGCGTGATCGCCCACCCTTTGGCGGGATCGAGCCGGACGATACGGTCCTCGATCTCCTCGGCGATGTGATGCGCCTCATCCAGGGTCATTTCCGGGGTCAGGACCAAATGGAATTCAACGAAATTGGCGCTGCTGTCGGTACGGGTCTTGAGCCAGTGATAGCCGCGTACTTTCGGATGGGAACTGATGATCTCACCGATGGCGGCCACCATTTCGCCGGGCAGGGCCTCATCGAGGAGGATCATGGTCCCTTCATGGATGATCTCATAGGCCGAATAGATGATGTAGATCCCGATCGCCAGACCAAACAGCGCATCAAGCACATCCCAGCCGGTCAACCAGACCAAAAAGAGCGCCACAAGCACCGCGCCGTTGCTCAGCAGGTCGGTCTTGTAGTGCAGCGCATCCGATTTGATCACAATGTTATCGGTCTGAGCGGCGATGCGCAGCAGATAACGCACCAGCGCATACGTCACCCCAATGGAGAAGAGCATCACGAGGATCGATGTCCCCAGCCATGTCGTCGCCGAACCCTGGAAAAATTTTTCAAACGCCTTGTAGATGATGAAAAGGCCCGATAGGGTGATGATCGTCCCTTCGATCACACCGGCGATCGCCTGGATCTTCCCTTTGCCGTACTGAAAGCGCTCACTGGGGGACTCTTCGGCCTTTTTGATCGCAAAAAAATTGAAAAGAGAGACCGCCATATCGAGGATCGAGTCGATCGCCGAAGCAAGCACGGCGACCGAACCGCTGGCGATCCCGACGAGCAGCTTGAAAAGGGTCAGAAGCGCCGCCACACTGGTCGAGACGACCGTGGCACGCTTCTGGGGGGACATGGTCGATTGGGGTCGCTTAGCCATCGCTCATCACTTTGGAGAGACGGTCAGCGCGCACAACGGGAGAACAAAGATCGATGTCGGACACGAACACGGACTCGTTTGTAACGCACCGCAGGTTTTTGATAGAGATGTGCCGACTCCATCTGATTGTGGGGCCAATAGGTGACCGGCTCCGCTTCGACAATGGCGTAACCGTCTGAAACACATCCGTCATAGTTCGCCTCGGGGCAGGCACTCGCCTGCAGCGCAACGCTCAATCCTGCAATGCTCAGCAGTGTGATGATGGACTTTGTCATGATGGGACCTTTGCGGGGAATAAGATAGCCCATTATAACCAAATCCGGTTGAAAAATGTCAAATTTACAATGCCTTGCCCAGCAGATCGGTCACCCGTCGGGCAAACGCGGTCTTGTCATCAAGCTCCAGCCCTTCGGCGAGCTTGGCGCTGTCGAGGAGTACCCAGGCGGCTGCTTCGAGTTTTTCAGACTTTTTGATCTTTTCGAGTTTCTGAATCATCTCGTGTTCAGGGTTGATCTCAAGTACCAGCGGCAGATCAGGAACCTCCTGGCCCATCTGACGGAACACATGCGCCATACCGGCCATCGGATCGGAACTGTCAGGCACCACACAGCTGGGGCTCTCACTCAGGCGGGTGGTCACCTTGACCTCTTTGACCGCGTCACCAAGGATTTTTTTGAGCTTTTCGGTCAGTTTTTTGTGCTTCTCCTGGAGCTCTTTTTGCTCCTCCTCACTCAAGCTCTCGGGTGCGTCGATCGCGGTAATGTCTTTGAGTTCCCACTCTTTGTAGGCGCCGATGGCGGGGGTGACGATCTCATCGATCTCTTTGTCGTCCATAATGAGCACTTCGATGTCGGCTTTTTTGTAGGCCTCCAGCAGCGGAGAGTGCCGCAGGATGTTCTCATCATCCCCGATGAGATAATAGATGTGCCTGTCGGTCTCTCCCTCGCGCTCACCGGCCCGCTGGATGTAATCATCCAAAGAGGTGACCCCCTCCACTTTGGAGCTCTTGTAGCGGACGATATCCAGCAGCAGCTCCTTGTTGGTATGGTCGGTGTATATCCCCTCTTTGATCAGCTTGCTGTACTGTTCGGTGAAGATCGCGAACTTCTCTTCATCGAGTTTCTTGATGGCGCCGAGGATCTTTTTGACCGAAGCCTGTTTGATGTTGGCCAGGACGCGGTTTTCCTGCAGCAGCTCGCGGCTGACATTCAGCGGCAGATCCTCACTGTCGATGATCCCGCGGACAAACCGCAGATACAGAGGCAGAAGTTCTTTCTCATCATCGGTGATAAAGACCCGCTTGACATAGAGCTTGGTCCCCGGCTGAAAATCGGCACGAAAGATATCCATGGGTGCGGTGCGGGGAATGTAGAAGAGTGTGGTGTACTCCAACGACCCCTCCGCATGGGTATGAAGCCAGGTCAGAGGCTCTTCGCTGTCATGGGAAAGCGTCTTGTAAAACTCGATGTACTCTTCATCACTGATCTCGCTCTTGGGGAGACGCCACAAAGCTGTGGCATCATTGACCTGCTCAAATTTTGTCACCGTCTCGGTCTTTTTGTCGTCCCCCTCACCGGTGGTCTCTTCGGTTTCATACTTGAGGAAGATCGGATAGGGGATGTGATCGGAGTATTTTTTGACGATCTCTTTGACCCGCCAGGTGTCGTGGAACTCTTTTTCCTCCTCTTTGAGCTTGATGTAAACGATGGTACCGTATTCGTCTTTGGTGACCGGCTTGATCTCGAATTCACCTGTGCCGTCACTGCTAAACATGTATGCCTGTTCCTCACCCGCTTTTTTGGTGATCACATCGACCTTTTCAGCAACCATAAAGACCGAATAGAATCCCACCCCGAACTGTCCGATAAGGTTGCTGTCTTTTTTGGCATCACCGGTCAGCTGCTCGACAAAGGCTTTGGTGCCGGACTTGGCGATGGTGCCGAGGTTGTCCATCAGATCCTGCTCGTTCATTCCGATGCCGTTGTCGATGATGGAGATGGAGTTGTCGTCTTTGTCGAAGCGAATGACGATCTTGGGATCCCAGTCCATCTCTTTGAAACGCTCGTCGGTAAGCTTGAGATAGTTGAACTTGTCGATCGCGTCGTTGGCGTTGGAGATGAGCTCCCGAATAAAGATCTCTTTGTTGGAGTAGAGCGAGTGGGTCATCAGCTGCAACAGCTGCCCGATCTCAGTCTGATATTGATGTTTGGCCATGGTTGGACTCCTTGTGCTGAATTTTTCGCGATTATAGCCAAAAAAATATAATATTTCAAGTTTTTTGGAAAGAAAGTTTAGTTTATTTCACTCAAGTTTAATTCTGATACAATTACAGCATGAAAAACAAAACTCTCTCCTGCGACCTCATCATCATCGGTGCCGGTGCCGCAGGCATGATCGCCGCCATCACCGCAGCACGAAAAGGAACGCGGGTACTGGTGCTCGAACAGCTCTCCCGCCCCGGAGCCAAACTCAAGGC
>CAYSQV010000022.1:0-12670 GCA_964433295.1 uncultured Nitratifractor sp.
GACGGAATTGGTGCATTGAGCAAAGCAGCCGGAGGGCTTTTGGCTTTGATGGTACTTGCTCTGGGAATCCTTTTGCTGCGTCGCGAGGAGAGGATCTTGCCTCGCGACTAAATCAGCAAAATCTTTACCGCTTTTAAAAAAAGTTGAGCCCATTGGTATTTTTATGCTATAATTAAATCAAACTTAAATACCAAAGGGTTCTAAATGCGTATTTTGATCATCGAAGATGAAGTCACCCTCAACAAAACACTTTCCGACGGATTGAAGGAGTTTGGCTATCAGAATGACGTCGCTGAAAATCTGAGTGACGGGCGCTATTTCTTGAGTATTCGCAATTACAACCTGGTTTTGCTTGACTGGATGCTTCCCGATGGAAACGGCGTGGATATCATCGCAGAAATCAAAGCACAATCTCCCAAAACATCCATCATTGTATTGTCGGCACGAGATGACAAAGAGAGCGAGATCGAAGCGCTTCGTGCCGGAGCGGATGACTATGTCAAAAAACCGTTTGATTTCGAAATCCTTCTGGTGCGCATCGAATCCAAACTGCGTTTTGGGACCAGCAATATTATTGAAGTCGATGATCTGGTGATCAACCCGGAGGAGGAGAAGATTATCTATCAGGGAGACGACATTGAACTCAAAGGCAAACCCTTTGAAGTGCTGACGCACCTTGCAATGCACAAAGACCAAATCGTCTCCAAAGAGCAGTTGCTTGATGCGATCTGGGAAGAGCCTGAACTGGTTACACCTAATGTCATTGAAGTGGCGATCAACCAGATACGCCAGAAGATGGATAAACCGTTGGGAATTACGACCATTGAAACTGTACGACGACGCGGATATCGGTTTTGTTACCCAAGCAAAGAAGCCTGAGAACAAACTTCCTCATCAAGCTCATCGCCGCTATGGCGGTGCTTGAACTCTTTTTGTCAGCGATTTTTTACAGTTATATCTGTTACAGTGTCGATACGGAATTGAAGGAAGCCATTGTCAAGCAGGGGCGGTATCTGTTTGCCACGTATGATGATGTGGCCAAAGCACTGGAGGACAAAAAGGATGTGCTTCAGCGCACCATGAATGTCAAGGTACGTATCGCATCTCTCCCAAGCGAGAATTTCCGTTCGATCCACTTTCGGAGTTTCAAAGAGAACGATCGCTATTATCTGGAAGCCTATTTCCCTTATGAGTTTGCGTTGCAGCGTTATCTGGTGCTTCGTGCAGATGTCACCAAGCAGAAACGGGTTCAAAACAAAGTTACGCAGGGGATCATCCTGATGAATGTTTTTGGGATGGTGGGCATTATTTTGTATGCTTTTTTTCTCTCAGGGATGCTGGTAGCACCTGTGCGGGTTTTCAGCATGAAGTTGGCGAAGATCAACGAGAGAGCATTGGCACCGCTGGAGCTGAAAGGGATGCCGGAGGAGTTTGTGCCTCTTGGAGAATCGATCAATCATTTGATTCAGAGAATTCAGAGTTTTCTGAATTACAAAAAAGAACTTTTTGTCGGAACGGCACATGAATTAAAAACACCCTTGGCGGTGATCAAAACCAAAAGTCAGGTCACCTTGATGAAGCGCAAGCACACGGAAGAGGATCTGCTCTCTGCACTCAGACAGACCATCCGTTCCGTTGACGATATGAACAGGATCGTTGGATCGATTTTGGAGTTTGGGCGTGCGGAAGGTGCACAATTTGAAGAGGCGGAGAAGATCGATCTTATTGTATTTCTCCAGGAAATATGTGACGAATTCTCTTTGTTGGCTGAGCAGGAGAAGAAAGAACTGATCTGCCGATTCGAGCCCAGATCCCAGATGGTTATGCTGCCCAAGCTTTTGCTCCGTCAGATTCTCCAGAATCTTCTGCAAAATGCGTTGAAATTTACGCCGGAGGGAAAAAAAGTCAAGGTATTCTCTTACAAAAAAGACCACCATTTTGTCATCAAGGTTCGAGACGAGGGGAGCGGCATCGATGAAGCGATGGACCTTTTTGCTCCCTTTAAGCGCTCAGAGAAATCTTCCGGGGCCGGGTTGGGACTTTTTCTGGTCAAGAGTGCTTCGGATGCATTGCGTGCGAAAATAACGATCCAAAACCGACGAGACGGGAAGGGAACGGTCGCGACGCTGATTCTTCCTCTGGATCGGTGATTTTTTAAATAAAGCATAAGCTTGGATAAGCTATAACTCGTACAACAAAATCAGGAAACAGAGGTAAATATGGCGTTGTTGATATCCGATGATTGTATTGCGTGCGATGCGTGTCGCGAAGAGTGTCCCAATGAGGCCATCGAAGAAAACGACCCGATCTATCTGATCGATGCCGATCGGTGTACGGAGTGTGTGGGGCATTACGATGAGCCTCAGTGTGTGGCTGTCTGTCCGGTCGATTGTATTGTCTCTGATCCCAACAATGTCGAAAGCGTCGAAGAGCTGATGTTTAAATTTGAGCAGATCCAGGCCGAGGTATAGGCCAGCTCCTATGGCCAAGCGTACTGCCGTTATCGATATCGGCTCCAACTCAGCGCGCCTGGTCATTTTCCAAAAAACCAGCCGTTTCGGATTTCATCTTCTTGCTCAGCACAAAAGCCGTGTGCGTATCGGGGAAGGTGCCTACAGTCAAAACGGCTATTTGCAGCCCGAGCCAATGCAGCGTGCATATGAAACGCTGCGATCTTTCAAGCAGACCCTGGATGCGTACAAAGTCCGCAAGACACTTTGTGTGGCTACGTCTGCCTTGCGCGATGCCCCCAACCGCTCCCATTTTATCCAAAAAGTCGACAAAGAGCTTGGATTGCATATCCGTGTGATAGACGGGAAAGAGGAGGCCAGATACGGTGCCGTTGCCGCAAGCAACCTTCTGCCTCTTCGCGAAGCGGTCACGATAGATATCGGCGGAGGATCTTCAGATATGGCCCTGGTGAGAAATGGCTCCATTGTCGAGACGTTCTCGCTTGATATTGGTACGGTACGGCTCAAAGAGCTCTTTACGCGGGATACGCTTCAGGTTGAAAAAGCCACCGAGATGATCCGAAAAGAGCTGAAGCGTCTTCCGAAAATTTTTTCGTCCGTCCTTGCAGTTGGAATAGGAGGGTCGGCAAGGGCACTGGCCAAAGGGATTATGGCCACCCAGGGGTATCCTTTTGACAAGCTGCATGCATTTGAATATGTTTTAAAAGATCACGATCAGTATCTTGAGACAATCATCCGGGCCAGGCCCTCCGATTTGGAAGCACTCTATATCCGTCCGGAACGTCACGATACGATTCGGGAAGGGGCATTGATCCTGAGAATGATCCTGAAGCATCTTCATGCAAAAAGGGTCATCACCAGCGGGGTGGGTGTGCGGGAAGGGGTTTTTCTGCATGATCTGCTTCGCAGGGAGGGAGATCGGTATCCTGCGGGTATAAATCCCAGTATACAGAGCATACGGGATCGGTTGGATCTTTTGGATCTCCCCTCGGGCAACAAGCACATACTTGCCAAACGACTCCTGGATCTCTATGCGGATGCGATGCCTGAGATCACAAACGAAGAGAAAAAGGTGTTGATGTATGCTCTGGATCTCTCAAATATTGGGAAAATGCTGACGATCTACAAAGAGCATCAGCATGCGTTCTATGTCGCCAAGCATGAACTCAATTTCGGCTTCACCCATTCGCAAATGCTGCTCATCGCGATGATCCTTCGCTCAAAAGGGAAAAAATACCACAAAGAACTGTTCAACAAATACCGGGAACTTCTTCCGAAAAAAAAGTTGCTTAAGTGGTTGATCTTTGTCTACTCACTTGTTTTGATTCTGGATGAGAATGCGCCGAAAAAAAAGATACGGTTTTCACGTCGCGGGGGCACACTCAAGATAGAAGGAGTATTCGCCAAACACCTGGTTCGCGAGGCGATCAGCCAGCTCCCTCTGCCCGGGAAAATAAAGATAAACTTTTAAGCGGATATTCTGTCAGCCCCAAACGCGATCAGAATTCTTTTCCGATGGTGAATTCAAAAGAGGTTGTACGGGCATCTTTCGGCTTGGTGCCGATGGTCTTGGCAAGGATGAAGTTAACATCCCCCATTGGAGAGCGCCATTCGATCTGGGCACCGACCGACTTGGCGGTGATCTCCTTGTAGTTGTTGTTACCAATCATTCCATAATCGGCGAAAGCGGTCAAGCGTATTTTTTGTTTTTCAGACAAAGGGATACTGGCTTCGATGCTGTTAACAAAGCTTTTGAGCCCTCCTCCTCCTGCCGGATGGATTGTGCCGGAGCGGTAACCACGAAATCCGCTGTAATACCCTCCGATATGCAGGCGCTCGGCTTCGGGAACGTAGCCCATGTCATGGATGTGGTTGATTTGGCCTTTATAGCGCAGGATCAGATCGTATCCAATGGTGTCGCGCAGACCGTAGTAGGCAGCAAATTTCAGGCTGCTTTTAAGGTATTTGGCCAGTTTGTATCCGGCAGTCGCACCGCCAAGACCGGCATATTCGACACGTGCTTTGGCATAAATACCTTTTCGGGGGACGTAGAAATTGTCGGTGTTGTTGTAGGTCAGAGAGAGCCCGATGGAGGACTTCACATAATTATCCAAATTGCCGTTGGTGGCAATAGAAGTATTGATATCATAATACTTGACACGGTTGTAGCCTAGATCAACTGATCCGCTTAATTCGCTTGTAATGCGTGTCCGTACGCCGAGGTAGCCGCCCATCTCTTTTTTGTTGTACCCATACGTCCCCTGACTGTCGTCATCGGTCGTTGTATAGAAAAGGCCGCCATAGAGCCCAAACTGGGTACCGGCTATGCGGGGATCGTCAAACGAAAGTGTTCCGTTCTTTTTGAGTTTGGAGTAGGAGGCAGAGAGACCGACGGTGACACCGCTTCCAAAAAGATTTTTTTCCGAGAAAGAGCCTTCCACAAAAAGACCTTCATAGCTGTCATAGCCTGCTGCACCCATAATCTGACCGGTTTTGTCCTCTTTGACATTGACATCGAGATTGACCCGTCCCTTGCCGCCGGAAACCGGACGGATAGAGACCGATTCAAAAAATCCGGTACGCATCAGTTCATTCTGGGCGACAATAAGATCGTCCATGCGAAAACGATCACCCGGCGCAATGGCGATATAGCTTCGGACGACAGAGTCTTTTGTCTTTTTGTTACCGTGGATGTTGATGTTGCCGATTGTGCCACTGGGGCCCGGCTTGATAAAATAGACGATGCTGATGGTACGGTTGCGGGGATTTTTGCGGAAACGAGGCTGTACCTGCACAAAAGCGTGACCGGTGTTGCCGACCTCCTGAGTAATGGTACGGATATCCTCCCGTAGGAGTTGCACGTTAAAACGATTGCCGGAACGGAGTTTGAGTTTGCGGGCGATGGAGGCCGTATCAACGTCTTTGCGCCTGACAATGCGCACGCGGGAAGTGTTGTAGGGGAGCCCTTCCTGGATGCGGTAGGTTACGGTCGCCTTGCCGGTGGCGGGGTTGACGGCAAGCTTGGGTCGGCTGACACGGGCATCAAGGTATCCGTGCTGATAGTAAACGTCCCGGATACGCAGGGCATCTCCCTGAAGTTCTTTTGCGTTGTACTTTCCGTCAAGCGAGATCAGTCCGAGAAACGAAGAGCGTTTATTGACCAATACGGCCCTAAGCTCATCCTCGGGAACATTTTTGACGCCGATAAATTTGACAGCCTTGATGGTGATTTTTTCACTCTTTTTTACAGCTGGTGCCGTTTTGGCAATGCCTATAATCGGTGTTGCCAAAAGAGCTGCAACCAGAAAGCGTCGTAACATAATCCTATTCTCCTCGATCTAAACTTTGCATCTATTGTACCATGTATTCTTTAAAACATCATTGAATCGCACTTTGGTGTATGTTATAATGCAGAGAAAATATGCCATAAGGATACACAGATGAAAGTGGGAATTGTCGGGCTGGGATTGATGGGGGGGTCTTTGAGTCTGGCCATGCAGGCAGAATACGATGCGCTGGAGGTGATCGGTCTGGATCACAACGATCAGCACTGTATTCAGGCGCTAAAGCTCGGTTTGGTCGACAAGATCGTTGAAACACCCGAGGAGATTTCCGAGGTGGATGTCTTGTTTTTGAGTGTTCCTGTCGATGGAATCATCGCCGTTTTGCAGGCACTTCCGCCGCTGAAAGAGACAACGAGTGTGATCGATCTGGGAAGCACCAAGGCCAAAATTATTGCCTCTGTGCCGACACATATCCGTACCAATTTTGTCGCAGCCCATCCGATGACCGGAACAGAAAAAGTGGGCCCGACAGCAGCATTTGCCGAACTGTATCGCGGCAAAGCTGTTGTTTTGTGTGATCTGGAGAAGAGCGGTACGTATCAGCAAAACCAAGCCAAAAAAATCTTTACCGACATCGGGATGAAGATTTTTTATATGGATGCAGAGGCTCACGACCGTCATGCGGCTTTTATCTCCCATATGCCGCATGCATTGAGTTTTTCACTGGCCAACTCTGTCATGGCGCAGGAGGAGCGTGAAGCGATCATCGCTCTGGCAGGCGGCGGATTTCGGGACATGAGTCGGATCGCCAAAAGCTCTCCGGCAATGTGGCGGGATGTATTTGAGCAGAATCAAACCCATTTGATCGAGGCGATCGACAGTTTTCAGCGTGAGCTGGAACGGTGCAGAAACATGGTGGACGAAGGGGAATGGGAGTCGCTGTATGCCTGGATGGCCGAAGCCAACCGGCTGCATGAGATCTTGTAGATCAGGGTGCGTCAGGCCCCGATACGCTGACGATCAGGATTGCGGTGCAACCGATGCAATGAGGCGGGCAATTTTGGCCTGATCGATGGGGAGGTTTTCTCCGTTTTTGTTTCGGTAGAGATCGCGAACCGCCTCTTCGATCTCTGGCGAATCGTTGGTATGGGGGTAGAGAAGATCGAGGGCCTCATCAACGGTGTACTTTTTGTGGGGTTTTTTCCGGGTGTTTTTTGGCATCTTTTTCCACAGAAGCTGAGCGAGCAATGTGGCGACGATCCCAGCTACAAAGGCGCCGATGACCCATGCGATTCCGTACAGGGAAGCCTGTTTGGCGGCGGCCTGACGTGCGTAGAAAGCTTTGTCCTCAAAAAGCGACTGGTTGGCGTCGGTATGCGGCGAGGAGGCCGAAGGGCTCCGAGGCGAAGGACTCAGGGGTGAAGCCGCCGGTGGGGGTACATCGGGGAGAGCCGAACGTTGTGTGGGAGGGGAGACGGGCTTGGCGGGGGCTGCACCGCTGCCTTGGACTTTGATGGCGGCAGAAGAGGTTCGCAGGGTAGAGATCTGACCGGTCTTGGGGTTGAAAACGGTCCATTGGTGTGAGGGAAGAGTGAAATCCCTGTCGGCAATGAAGGTATATTTTTTGACCCATCGGCTGATGATCTGGCCATGCTCGATCCGCGTATCGACCTGTGCGTCGTCACTGTAAACGGTCACTCCAGGGAGATCGTATTTGGGATCCTCCATTTCGTCCAGACTCCCTTCTCCCTCAACGGTGAGGGTATAGTTGAGCGGTTTGTTGGCCTCGATGTTGTGGGAATCGATCGCTGCTTTGAGCTGAAAGTCACCTACGAGATCGGCGGGTGAGGGGAGCGGCTTGACCGTCACGGTGCGTGCAGCCCCCCGCAAAGAGCGCCATTGTACTTCGTTGTTGAAAAATCCCCAGGGATCGCGTGCGCCGGTAAACGTCTGTATGCCCAGTTTGATTTGAGGCGCAGTAATGGTCAGATTGCCCTCTTTCTGGGGGGTGAGAATGTAATCAAAAATATGTTGGGTTGCCTCGGGAGTATCAACGAGGCGCTCACGTGGAGGGGCTTTGACAAAAAAACCGTCAAATGTGGGCGGTTCGTATTTGGCCTGGGCAATGTTGCTGTTGCGGGGTTCGGTGAAGATCACCTGAAGCAGGAACGGTTCACCCACATAGACCGAGTGGCGTGTGGTGACGGTCTGGAGACGATACCCTCCCTCTCCCGAAAACGCCGGAGAGGTTGCGGTGACGTGGATGGGGGTAGGCCGGGTCTGTTCAACGGTGCCGTCGATGGTCACTTTGAGAGGGGGGACGGTGACATTGTGCTCCGGAAAAAAGGAGTACCGGATGCTCCTGGTCTGCTCTATAGCGGAGGAACCGCCGCCAAATGAAGCCGAAAAGCTCTGAGACACTCCTGTGGAGGTGACGGGGTAGCCTTCGATCTCTTTGAGATTCGGGAAGGCAACCTCTTTGCCGCGGGCCGTAAGGGTAATGATTGCCTCTTCGCCTTTGGCAAGGGTCTGTGCATTGATGGTGTATGTAAGTTTGCCACCGATCAGCGTTTGCCAGGCCAAAAACATGCCCCAAAAAAGAATTGTTTTTTTCATGCACACTCCTTTACCACGGGTTTACCGTATTTTTTGGTTGGTCTTTGGGCCGTTTTTTCCCAACGAATTGATAGAGTCTGGGTTGCATCTTTTTTCCTTTGAGTTGTTTCATGAGGCGCTTGATCTCTTTGGCCTGGATTTTTTGTTGCCGGCTCTGCCGGGCGGAAGCCCCCTGGGCTTTGTGCGGTTTTTCCTTGTGTTTGGAAGGATTGGGCTTGGCCTGGGCGGGGGATTTTTCTTTCCCCTTTTTCTGTTCGGGTCTCTTGTGCTGCTTTTTCCCCGGTTGATTTTTTGCTTGTTTGTTTTTCTGGCCCGGTTTCTCTTTGGGTTTGGGCTGATGTCCGGGGTTGTTTTTGTTCTGCTTGTTTTGTTTGTTTTGCTTGTTTTGCTTGTTTTGCTTGTTTTGCTTGTTTTGCTTGTTCTGTTTGTTTTGTTTGTTTTGTTTGTTTTGTTTGTTTTGTTTGTTCTGTTTGTTCTGTTTGTTCTGTTTGTTCTGTTGTTTCTTTTTCTTCTTTTGTTGTTGTTTCTTCTTCATTTTTTTTGCCAGTTCAAGGTTGAAGCGGGTATCGGGGTCTTCATGGACTTTGAGTGCCTTCTCATAGGCCGCGATGGCACGATCGTATTGCTTTTTTTTGAAATAGATGTTTCCGATGTTGTGAAGACGCTGTTCTTCGTCGACCCCATTCCCTTTGGCCCGTTTGTAACTGCGCAGCGCAGCATCAAGGCGTCCGGACTTGTAATAGGCATTTCCCAGGTCGTAGTTGCGCTGGGCATTGGCAGGGTCGAGTGTTTTAAGTTGTCGGATGGTGGTATTGTAGTCTTTGGACTCATACGCCTTTTGGGCGGCTTTGATGGTTTTGAAATCGGTGATACCGCCATGCACAAAGCAAGAAACAAAAAGTAAAAAGTAAAAAATTCGAATCATGATTTTCTCCTGCGAAGTCGAAGAGGATTTCGCGGCAGGGAAATGAGTCCAAGCAGGAGCAGGACTGCGGCCGCTATAAGGAAATAGACAAAAAGCTCGGTTCGCTCTTTGACCTTGACCTCTCCCTGGTTCTGGGTCGTAAAGCGGGCATGGATCTTCTCGGAGAGATGTTGCATGTCGGCTTTGCCGTTGGTGGCGATCAGACCGTCACCGCCGGTAGCTTTGGCGATGCCAATGAGTGCATCATTGCGCTGGGTGATGGCAAGAGATCCGCCGGTGGTATGGACCGGTCGTCCCCGTTCATCCAGGACCGGTGCCCCCTTTTTGGTGCCGACAAGCACCGCGTAGAGGGTGATGTTGGCGTCGTGGAGTTGGGACTGAAAATCTTTGAGAGCCCCGGCGTCCCCCCCATCGGTAAAGACCACGAGAATCTTGGTCTTTTTTTTCTCAAGAAACGTGGCTCCCAGATCGGCCAAGGCTCCGAAATCGGTGGAGGCGAGGTTGATGTAGCTCTCATCGACGCCGTCAAGGATCTGCTGGAGGGTCGCTTTGTCCGTGGTGAAGGGAGCAAGCATAAAGGCCGCATGGGCAAATGCGGCCAGCGAAACCTGATCGGTCGGCATGGCACCCAGCAATTGCCGGATTTTGGTTTTGGCGAAGGTGAGACGGTCGGGATAGACATCGCGTGAACGCATTGAGCCGGAGATGTCCAGCGCGATCATCGCGTCAAGCCCGCGCACCTCGACGGTCCGCTCACCGTGTTCGATCACCGGACGTCCCAGTGCCACGATCATCATCAGAACCGCCAGGAGCAATATGACATTGCGTGCCCGCATAGGGAGGACATCGCTGTCGACCCTCAGACGACGCAGCACCTCCGGCGCAAAGATCCGTGCAACGCCTTCTTTGTTGGTCAAAACCAAAAAAGCGAAGATCACAAAAGGGACAAGTGTCAGGGCCAGAAGCCAGGGGTAGACCAGTGTCATGCGTGAACCCTCCTTGCCGTGCGCAGATAGATAAAGCCCAGCAGACTCAGGATTGCTGCCAGCAGCGGATAGAGATAGTAGTAGGTATACTGGATGATCTTTTTGTTTTTGATTTTGCTGGTTTCCATGGCATCAATCTGAGCGTAGATCTTTTGGAGGGCGGCACGATCTGAAGCAGCGAAAAAGCGTCCTTTTCCCGCCTGAGCAAGCGCACGAAGATAGGGGCCGTTGAAATCCCGGGGAGATCCGATCCCGATGGTGTAGAGACGGATGGTGCTCTCGCGGGCTAGTTTGAGCGCCTGGTCACCGGTAATGGTGCCTGCGGTGTTCTCGCCGTCGGTAAGGAGGATGGCGATCTTGGTTTTGGCGTCGCTCTTGGTCAAAACATTGTAGGTCTGCACCAGTGCGTCATTGATGGCGGTTTTTTGTCCGGCGAGCCCAAGTCGCTGCATGGCGATCACGCTCTGGAGAAAATCGTGCTCAAACGTCAGCGGCGATGCGACAAAAGCGGTGTCGGCAAAGTTGATCAGTCCCAGCCGGTCATTTTTTCGGTGATTGACAAAATCGGATATGACCTCTTTGACGACATCAAATTTGCTTTTGAACGGGTCATTGGGATCAAAGCCCCGTTGACGCATAGAGCCGCTTGAGTCGATAACAAGCATGATGTCCCGGCCATGTTTTTTGGTCTCCTTGTATTCCCGGGTCGTAACCGGAGAGGCGAGCGCAACCAGCAGCGAGACGATCCCAAACCACTTGAGGGCATCCAGCAGGCGACTGCGCGGATTTCCGGCGCTCATCAAGGTTCCGACATGGGGAAAATAGATCGCCTGGGTGCGTGCCGGGCACCAGCGGGCACAGATCCAAAAGATCACGATCAGCGCCAGAGCATAAGGATACTGGAAGCTAAAGTGATTCATCGCAGGCCTTTACAAAGAGATCAAATTGTGCTTTGGCGGTCTCTGAGAGCGGATCGACCTCTTTTTTGTATTTGTACGCCTCAAGTTCGGCAGCCATCTGGCGGTAGAGTTCATTGAGCCGCTCTTCGTCAGTGAGCATCATCCGCCCGAGGCGGGTCGCTTCGTAGGCACTCTGCTTGGGATTGTTCCATCCGATCTCTTTGAGTGCGGCGAGGATCTCGCGGCGGCGATTGATTCGGCGCAGTTTCAGCAGCATCCGTACCAGCAAATAGAGTGCCATACCCAGTATGAGCAGTGCGCATATCACCAACCCCCAGTAGAGATAGAGACTCCAATCATCGATCGCCACAGGAGGTTTGATGTCGCGCAGCGTTTGTGCGGCAGCGTGTTGAGTCGGCATTATCGCATCCTCCTCATCAGTTGGGATGCCGGATCCTGATCGGTATAGACTTTGGCATAGCGGATGCCGTGTTGACGGAATTGACGCAGGAGAGCATGGTCGTTGGCTTTAAGCGCGGCCAGGTAGTGCTGGAGGGTGGCGCGGTTGATGTCCCCCTCAAAACTCCCTTTTCCTTCGGTATCGACCAGTCGGGCATATCCAAGCTCTTTGGGGTGTTCTTCGAAGCGATCCCGGACAATGATGACAAAAACATCATGTTTCTTGGCAAGGAGCCGCAGATCGACCTCTCCGACAAAATCGGATACAAGGAAGAGGAGAGACCTCTTACGGAGGCGCTGGAATGTGGTGGTGGTCCATCCGGCGAAATCACTGGCCAATCCCAGGGGATCAAAGTTCAGGACTGCTTCGGTCTCCTGTGTAACGGCATGCATTTTTTTGGAAGGTTTGGCGTGGCGGTAGAGGCGGTCGGCGTAGATCATATGGGTGAACGGATCGGAGTTCTTGACTGCCGAAAAGCCGAGCATGGCTATGATCTGGGCGATGTAGTCGCTTTTTTGGCAGCAGGTACCGAAATAGGTCGAGCCGCCGAGCATGGTCGAGACTGCGACATTGAGTTCACGCTCTTCCCGGTAGACTTTGACGAACGGTTTGCCGAGTTTGGCTGTGGTTTTCCAGTCGATCTTGCGGATATCATCTCCGTAGATATATTCGCGCAATTCGGCAAACTCAAATCCCTCTCCGTGAAACAGCGAGGCGTTGTTGCCCAGCATGTCCCCGAAGACCTGCTTGCGGGTTTTGAGAAGGATTTTTTTGGCTTGGGTGTTCACGATGATGCTCTCTGCTTATGGGATTGGGACAGCGCGGAGGACCTGTTCGACGATGAAATCTTGGTCAATTCCCTCTGCCTGGGCCTCGTAACTCATGATGATGCGGTGGCGGAGTACCTCTTTGGCGATCGCGGCGATCTCGATGGGAGAGACATAATCCTGTCCTCGGAGATAGGCGACGGCCCGGGCCGCTTTGTACATATCGATGCTGGCCCGGGGGCTGGCGCCGTATTCGATGTAG
>CAYSQV010000023.1:0-12614 GCA_964433295.1 uncultured Nitratifractor sp.
AAGCCAAGCTCATCGACAAAGCCAAAGGGCCCGGTTGGCCTGCGGTGGTCGAAGTTGTAGAGATAGACTGATCAGAGAGCGGGCACAAGTTTAAACCAATCTCGGTATAATACGCGTCCCTTTTCTGTCTCGATAAGGATATTTTTGCGAAAGGAGAAAACACGATGCCCAAAATGAAAAGCGTCAAAGGCGCAGTCAAGCGCTTCAAGGTCAAGAAAAACGGTACACTCAAGCGCGGTACAGCGTTTCGCAGCCACATTCTGACCAAAGTAGACGGTAAGCACCACCGTCAAATGCGCAGCCCCAAAGTCGTCGACAAAGCGGATGCGAAAAACATCAAAGAGATGATCGTCTAAACGATCAACAGCGATCCCCCCGATCAGGGGCAAGTTCAGGCAGAGAGAATGCCTGACACCTATTTTCGACTACGAAACATGGTAAAGGAACCTACATGAGAGTAAAAAACGGACTTGTACGACACAAGCGACACAAGAGATTATTGAAACAGGCACGCGGCTTTTACAGCGGTCGCCGCAAACACTTTCGCAAAGCCAAGGAGCAGCTGGAGCGCTCACTGGTCTATGCCTATCGAGACAGACGACAGAAAAAACGCGATTTCCGCAAGTTGTGGATCATCCGTATCAACGCTGCAGCGCGCCTGAACGATCTGAACTACTCACGCTTCATGCACGGCCTCAAGCTCGCCAACATCGAGCTCGATCGCAAGATCCTCGCTGACATGGCGATGAACGCGCCTGAGAGTTTCACCAAAATCGCTGAGGCCGCCAAAGCCGCGCTGAAAAAATAATTTTCACCTTCTTGCCCCCTCCCTGAGGCGGGCACCCTGCACAACATTTTATGGTTTGAGTGAGCGGTCGAGCTCCTGAAAAATATTCTCAAGCTGTTGGCCGACGCTTTGCATGCTCCTAATCCATTTTTTCATAAATTTTTCGGTCTGATTGATGTCCACTTCGATCCGGTCCGGGGTGATGACAACCCCGATGTCATTGGGGGAGTTGATGCGCCCATTGCGCAGATCGGTTTCGATCTTGTGGAGGTTTTTGTCGAGTTTGCGCGTGAGCGATTCGAGAAACTGGCGGGTCTGATTGGTGTCGATGATGATGCGCCCCTGACTCACCTCAATGCCGATGGGGGGCCTGGGAGTGTTGGCGGGACGGATGGTAGGGGGTGCGGTGCGGGGAGAAGGGTCCGCAGGCAGAACGTGAGGGGCGATCACTTCTGTGAGTGCATCGGATACGAAGCCCGAATCGGCCTTCTTCTGGTTGCATCCGTCCAAAAACAGCAAGAGAAACAGTGCGGGCACTGCCTTACGAAAAACAGAATGCATATGAACACTCCTTCATATGTGTGGTAGGCCCATTATATCTGATGAGGATTAACCTGCGGTTCGTTAACCCTTTGTTATTCATGATTAATTTTCCATTGTTTCTAATTGGGTATATTTCTATCAAATACTGCATGGTACTTGACATATGATATTATTTAGTATAGAATTACAATATATTTATTTGGGAGAGGAGAGAGAATGAAAAAGATTTTTCTTGCTTTGTTCGTACTGTTTTTTTCTGTAACCCTTTCAGCCAAACTTACCAATCCCAAGAATAATCTATCAACGGAATACACGATCCAAAACGGGGATACCTTATATACGATTGCGAGGAAACATCACACAACGGTCGCCGAAGTGCTGAAAGCCAACGGCCTGAATATTCACTCCATTATCAAAGTGGGGCAGACCCTCAATGTACCACTCAACACATACACCCCCCCCAAGATGGCAAGCGTGACGCCCGCTTCTGCTCCCGCTCCTTCTGCCAGAAAGGGTGTTGTCGACTACACCGTTCGCAGCGGGGACACACTCTTTACCATTGCCCGGGCGCACCACACCTCCATCGTTGATCTGCTCCAGGCCAATGAGATGGAGCGGGGCGCCGTCCTGAAAGTGGGGCAGCATCTTCGTGTCCCTACCAACACCTATTTTCCGGAAAAAACAAAGCGCGCCGCAACCGCCCAGACCCAAACCGCCGACAAACCTGCTCCGGCCTCATCCGGGACACAACCCAAAGGTACTTATGTTGTTCAGCCGGGGGATACCCTCTTTTCGGTGGCGAGAAAAAACCGCATCGTCATCAGCAGGCTGATGAAGCTCAACGGCATTGGTCTTGGAGATGCTCTGCGTGTGGGCCAGGTACTGAAAGTCTCCCGGCAGAGTACGTTTGTGGCCGAAAGCACACAGACCAAAACGTCCGCCGCAACTCCTCCGAAGACAAAAACGGCCAGAAAACCAGCTCTGCCTGTTGGTGCAATGCCCAGCTATACGGTCAAAAAAGGCGATACACTTTGGCAGATCGCCCGCGAACACCATCTGACGCTGGCTGAGATTCGCAAACTGAACAAGATGAGCAAAAAGGATCAAATACATACTGGCATGATCCTGGCTGTGGGCAAGGCCGTACAGCCCAAAGCAAAACGCTACAAAGTCAAAAAAGGCGATACGTTGTGGCTGATTGCCAAAAAGCACCATATGAACATCGAAGAGCTGCGGAGAATCAACCATTTGCGGCGGAAAGACCGTATTCATACAGGTATGATCCTCGCACTCTCAAAAGACGCCGTCATGCCGTCACGTCACCCCGCTACCAAGACCGTCATTGCGCAACTCAAGAAAAAAGGGGCAAAGCGCAGTGAGATAGAAGCCGTTTTGGCCAGGGTTAAAAAAAGCAAAAAAGCACACCCGGACATCAGCGCCATTCTGGCACAGGTCAAGCGGGAGAAAAAGAAAAAGCAGATCGAAACCCCTTTGCGCATCTCCAAAAAGAAAAAATCAAAACGCACCAAGCGGCTTGGATCGGCCATGGCTTTGCTTGATGGCCGTTCCGGCGGATCGCATCGGAGCAGCGGAAGCAGCAGTAAAACCATCCGCATTGCCAAGCGATACCTGGGGCGCCGATATGTATGGGGGGCGGTCGGTCCGAGTACGTTTGACTGTTCCGGATTTACGCAATACGTTATGCGCAAGTCCAAGGGCGTACGCTTGCCGCGTGTTTCCCGCAAACAGGCCTACTACGGGAAGTACGTCAGCCGAAGGCATCTGCGTCCGGGCGATTTGATCTTTTTTGACACGTCACGCCGCCGTCGCGGATATGTCAATCATGTCGGTATCTACATCGGCAACAATAAGTTCATTCATGCTTCAAGCGGCAAGCACCGCGTGGTGATCACGAGCCTCAATCGTCCTTTCTACAGCTCCAGATTCAAGTGGGGACGACGGGTGAATTAGTGCGCGTTGCGTGCTCTGTATTGTGTTGTGCAACGAAACCTTGTCTCTTTTTGCCGCCAAGTCGTGGCGACTCAGCACTTGGCGCTCAACACAGCACCCTACTCCGCCTCGAGCACGGCTCCTCGGCTGGCGTTGGTGACGAGTGCGCGGTATTGGCGTAGCCAGCGGCTTTTGAGCGGTTTTTTGATCGGTGCAAAATCGGCTCTTCGTTTCTTGATTTCTTCATCGCTGACTTTTAGCTCGATGACATACTGGTCTACATCTATAAATATCTCATCCCCATCTTCTACGAGCGCTATCAGACCGCCTTCGGCTGCTTCTGGGCTGACATGCCCGATACTGAGCCCCCGTGTTGCGCCACTGAATCTTCCATCGGTGATAAGTGCGACACTGTCCCCCAGCCCCATGCCCATTATCAGGCTGGTTGGGCTGAGCATCTCCTGCATACCCGGCCCCCCTTTGGGGCCTTCGTAGCGCAGCACGACTACATCGCCAGCTTTTACTTTGCCTCCTGTTATGCCGGATATTGCTTCATCCTGCGAGTTGAAGCAGACCGCGCGGCCGGTGAAGCGTCGCTCCCCGACGATCCCTGCGGTCTTGATCACAGCACCCTGCTCTGCCAGATTGCCAAACAGTATGGCAAGTCCGCCTACTTTGCTGTATGGATTTTCTATTGGGTGGATGATCTCGGGATCAAGGATCTCCGCATCTGCGATCCTCTCAAACAGACTTTCCCCCGTGACCGTAAGGTTGTCCATAAGCACCTGATCCCGTTTGTTGATCTCTTTCATGACAGCATTGACGCCGCCGGCAGTGTTGATATCTTCCATGTGTACGGTGGTCAGAGAGGGGCTGATTTTGGCGATGTGGGAGACGTGTTTGCTGATGGTGTTGATGTCGGAAATATCAAACTTCACCCCCGCTTCATCCGCGATGGCCAGCATATGCAGAACGGTATTGGAGCTGCCACCCATGGCCATGTCAATCACAAAGGCGTTGTGCACCGCGTGGTCGTTGAGGATCTCACGGAAACGGAAACGCTCCTGCTCGCCCTGCTCCATCTTGGCCAGTTCGCATACTCGACGGGCCGCCTGACGGAAGAGCGCTTCGCGCTCTTTGGTCAGAGCCAGGATCGTACCGTTGCCCGGCAGTGCGATCCCCATTGCTTCCATGAGGGTATTCATTGAGTTGGCCGTAAACATCCCTGAGCATGATCCGCCACTGGGGCAGGCATTGCATTCCATCTCGAGCAGCTGATCCTGGCTAATCTCTCCGGCTTCAAACGCTCCCACCCCCTCAAACACGGTCGCCAGATCGATCGGTGTGCCGTCTCCGAGATGCCCTGCGCTCATCGGTCCGCCGCTGACAAAGACGGTGGGTACGTTGACCCGCAGAGCTCCCATGATCATCCCCGGCACGATCTTGTCGCAGTTGGGGATGGCGATCATCGCATCGAGCTTGTGGGCATTCATCACCGTCTCAATGGAATTGGCGATGATCTCGCGGCTGGGCAGTGAGTAGAGCATGCCGTCGTGCCCCATCGCGATCCCGTCATCGACTCCAATGGTATTGAATTCAAAGGGGATACACCCGGCCGCTCGGATCTCTTCTTTGATCACTTCGGCCACTTTGTTGAGATAGAAATGCCCCGGAATGATCTCGATGAAGGAGTTGGCTACGCCGATAAAGGGCTTGTCAAAATCCTCCTCCTGAATACCGGTAGCCCGGAGAAGACTGCGGTGCGGAGCACGGTCGTACCCCTTTTTGATCTCGTCACTGCGCATGATGATGTCCTTGAGAAAAAAGTGGGATATTATACCACCCGAACGGTACGCAGAAGCTAATTTTGCTATAATACACCCAAAAATCACGGAGCGGATCGATGATGTGTGCGGAACGGATGTGGCTGGTGTGGATTGCGATCATCCTGGGGCTGGTGATGGGCCTGGCGGGCAGCGGGATGTTTGCTGCGGCCTTCCTGGTGCAGTTGGCGGTGATGATCGTATTGTTGATGCGGGGGATCAGCGGATTTTGCCCCTCATTGATCTTGTTACGCCAGATTCTTCCGCCGTGCAAAGAGGGGAAATAGTATGGGAAAAGTCAGTTACAAAGATGCGGGAGTCGATATCGATGCGGGCAACGCATTTGTCGAGGCTATCAAGAGTGATGTCAAATCGACTTTTGATGCCAATGTCATAGGAGGCATTGGGTCATTTGCAGGGGCATATGCTCTGCCGTCAGGATACAAAGAGCCTGTGATCCTCTCAGCCACCGACGGGGTCGGCACCAAACTCAAGCTCGCCATCGAAAGCGGTCGGCTGGATACTGTCGGGATCGATCTGGTCGCCATGTGTGTCAATGACCTCATCTGCAATTTCGGTACGCCGATGTTTTTCCTCGACTACTACGCGACAGGCAAACTGCTGCCCGAAAATGCCCAGGCGGTCGTCAGCGGTATCGCCGAAGGCTGCCGTCGCAGCGAGTGCGCGCTTGTCGGCGGTGAAACAGCCGAGATGCCGGGGATGTACAGCGAGGAGGATTTCGATTTGGCCGGGTTTGCCGTGGGGGTCGCCGAGCGGAGCGAAATGGATCGGGTGGGCCGGGTCAAACCCGGGCAGACGCTGATCGCCCTGCCCAGTTCCGGGGTGCACTCCAACGGCTATTCGCTGGTGCGCAAACTCTTTTTTGAGAAGCTTGGGATGGATCTGGACGATGATTTCGAGGGCAAGCCGCTGATCGAGACGCTGCTGGAGCCGACCCGGATCTATGTCCGGGAATTCAAGGCCCACCGGGAGCGCATCGTCGCGCTTGCGCACATTACCGGCGGCGGTATCGTCGAGAATCTCCCGCGGGTATTGCCGGAGGGCATTACGGCCGTTGTGGAGCGTTCGGCCATTCGGTCGTTGCCGATCTTTGACTTTATGGCTCAGCATGTGGAAGCTGAGGAGATGATGCGGGCGTTCAACATGGGGGTCGGCATGGTTTGGGTGGTCGAGCCAAACGATGTGGAGAGGATCCTGGCCGCGACGGATGGCTATGTCATCGGCCACACCGAAACGGGCGGAAAAAAGGTCGAGATGGTCTATTGACAATTTAAGCTGGTTTGAATATAATTGCACTCCTTTTTTGCCCAACAACGGAGCGTGGCGCAGTCTGGTAGCGCACCTGCTTTGGGAGCAGGGGGTCGAAGGTTCGAGTCCTTTCGCTCCGACCATGGGCATAAGGTCTTTTCGATATGGTGGGTATAGCTCAGTTGGTTAGAGCACCTGTTTGTGGCACAGGGGGTCGAGGGTTCGAATCCCTTTACCCACCCCATATTTCCTTATATTTATCGTGCGCCAGTAGCTCAATTGGATAGAGCACCAGACTTCGGATCTGGGGGTTAGGGGTTCGACTCCTCTCTGGCGTGCCACTGTAAAGACGGTCTTTGGATCGTGTCATTATCCGGACAAGGCGCCACGGTCGGGATTGTGTCACAGCATGCGCTCGTAGCTCAGCTGGATAGAGCACTCGCCTTCTAAGCGAGCGGTCTTAGGTTCGAATCCTAACGGGCGTGCCACCTTATTACTTAATATTTATGCGGACGTGGTGGAATTGGTAGACACGCCAGACTTAGGATCTGGTGCCGAAAGGTGTGGAGGTTCAAGTCCTCTCGTCCGTACCACTGATAATGCTGATACAGGCAATCCCCCATTTTTTTGATATAATACAGGATATTTTTTATATTTTCCGAAGGGAACAGGATGGACAAAGGGCTTTTGATCATTGCGGCAATTGGGATAGCCATTATCTACTACGCCACCAACTTTGCCGGAGAAAAGCCTGCCGAAGGGAAGACTTCATGGTCGATCGAGGGCAAGAAGCACCGATACGATCCCTACTATGAGAAGGATGTTCTGGGGGATCAAGTCCTCAATCTCAACACCCTTACGCGGGAAAAAGCAAAAGCAATTTGGAAAATCACCCCTACGGCAAAACGCATTGCCAAAGCAATACCCGATTTTGATCTGGCGATCGCCGAAGCGAGGAACAAAGTCGTCAAGGGAACCTTCAAGCAGTATCTCCTGGCGTACATGGAAAACCTCAAAAGCCGATACCTCGCCGGAGAGATCAACGATGAACAGGCCCAGAAGCTTCTAATAGAGCTTCGCTAGTCCTCTCCCTGAATCTTGCGCAGCCATGCGTCAAGTCTGGTCTCAAATCCCATATTTTTTGACCGATAGTACGCTTCGGTCCCTTCCCGGTATTTCTGCAAAACCCATCCACCGAAATCGTGCGGATATTGGTAGTGCCTGCTGTGGGTCTTGAGATGGTCGGGGACGGGGTACAGCGCCCCCTCCTCGATCGATCGAAGGGCATCGTTGATCGCCAGGTAGCTGCTGTTGGACTTGGGGGAGCTGGCGAGATAAACTACCAGCTGCGCCAGCGGAATACGTGCTTCGGGGTAGCCGATCTGCTTGACGATGGTGAGGGTCGAGGCGGCGAGGTTGAGAGCACCGGGGTTGGCATTGCCGATGTCTTCACTGGCGAGTATGGCCAGACGGCGGGCAATAAACTCGGGAGGCTCTCCGCCGGCGATAAGACGTGCCAGATAATAGATCCCCGCATCGACATCACTGCCGCGGATGCTTTTGATCATGGCCGAGGTAAGATCATAGTGGCTGTCGGCCTCGCTGGAACCCGACTGGAGAGCGTGGGGGCGGATTGCCTTTAGGCTCTCCACCGTGACCGGGTCGGCGACGTGGTGCGCGCTCTCCAGAAGGTTCAGCATCGCACGCACATCGCCGCTGCTGGATTCGATCAGATAGGTACGTGCATCGGGAAGGACCGTGATCTCCTCCTGCGTCAGTACGCGCTCAAGAAAAGCGCCCATTGTCTCCGAATCAATGCTGCGCAGCGCAAAGAGATGGGAGCGAGAACGGATCGCGGCTGTCATGGCGTAGTAGGGGTTTTCCGTTGAGGCACCGATGATAAGTGCGGACCGGTTCTCCATAAACGGCAACAGAACCTCTTGTTGGTTTTTGCTGAGGCGATGCACTTCATCGATGAAGATCAGCGGTTTTTGGAGCGCGTGGGCGTATTGACGGAAGATTTTGCGCAGCTCTTCGATCTTGAGGCTGGTGGCATTGAACTCGTAAAAAGGGCGATCCAGCTCGGTGGCGATGATGCGCGCCAGTGTGGTCTTGCCGCAGCCGGGAGGGCCATGGAGAAACAGGTGCGGAAGGGCATCGGCTTCGATCAGCTTGCGCAGAGGGGCATCGGGGGCGAGCAGGTGGGGCTGACCGATCACCTCGTCGAGTGTTTTGGGGCGGTATGTGTGGGCCAGCAACATGCTCTCTCCTACGGGGTGTCCGCCCGGGAAGGGCTTTTGCGCGATTGTTTGACAAACGCATGGAGGGCGTCGTACTCCTTTTGGGTGAAGTAGCGGGTTTTGTTGGTGGGGAGGTTGTTGAGCTCTATGTCACCGAACGCAATCCGTTTGAGGTCAACGACGTTGGCACCAAAGTGAGCGAAAAATCGTCGCAATTCGCGGTTTTTCCCTTCGGTAATGGTGACACGCAGTTTGGTGTACTTCCCGCTGCGGCCCCGGAGTTCAAAGGAGGAAAATGGTGCGAAGGTCATGTGCTGCAGCGTGCTTTTTTCGTGCGCGCCGGCAGAAGCATCCTCGAGGTGCAACCCTTCGCGCATCGCGGTCAGCATCGCTTCGGTGACGGGGGCGTCGATCTTGAGATTGTAGGTGCGTCGGAGGCGGCTGCGCATGTAGAGATCGGCCACCTCCGGCGCGTCGGTGAGCAGCAACAGCCCTTCGGAGGCAAAGTCGAGCCGACCAATGGGGATAAAATGGCGGAATTTGCCCGGCAGCTTATGGTAGATGGTGGTGCGACCCCGGTCGTCTTTTTTGGTGACGAGGACCCCTTTGGGTTTGTTGTAGACGATCATGGTCACTTCGCCGTGTTTGCGGGGCTGGACCGGTTTGCCCTTGATGGCGACCTGATCGCCCGGACTGACCGTCTGGCCGAAGCCGGTGACCGGTTTGCGATTGACCGTGACAACCCCCTCTTCGATCAGCTGGTCGGCTTCCCGCCGGGAATAGCGGGTATGGTGGGCGATGTATTTGTTTAGGCGCATGGGCAGCTTCCACGGATCAATTAGACAAAAAAGACGGTGGGGAGGATAATGGGATAGCGCTTGCGGGTACGGACGACATGTTTGCGGACGATCCCGCGCAGATCGTCTTCGACCACTTTGGCGTTGCCCGATTTTTCGAGTTTGCTGTTGAGCAGGTACTGCTCGATGAGCTGCTCGATCTCCGAGGCGAATTTGCGGTCATCTTTGTCGGGAACAAGTCCGTGTGAGGTGACGACCGGCTTGCCGATGAGTTTGCCGGTCTGCTTGCTGATCTGAAGGACAATGTTGACGATCCCTTCGGTTGCCAGTTTTTGGCGATCTTCGACCACATCACCCTGGATCGGCTTGTTGTTTTGATTGTCGATGAAGGTCTTGCCCACTTTGACGGTTTTGACCTTTTTGATGTATTTGGGGGTGATCTCGATCTGGTCTCCGTCGCTCATCAGAAGGATGTTGCGCTCATCGACCCCGCAGCTGACGGCCGTTTTGGCGTGGGCGGCGATGTGGTTGTACTCCCCATGTACCGGGAGGAAGAACTTGGGCTGGACAAGGCGCAGCATGAGCTTCTGCTCCTCCTGGCCGGCGTGTCCGGAGACATGGATGTCGCTGAACTCTTTGTAGCGGACGGTGACACCGGATTTCATCAGGAGGTTCATCAGCTTGGAGACACTCGCTTCGTTGCCGGGGATGGCGCTGGCAGAGATGATGATGGTGTCGGTAGGCTTGAGTTTGATGTGGCGGTGCTCATCGGTGGCCATGCGCGAGAGGGCTGCCATGGCTTCTCCCTGCGAGCCGGTCGTGATGATGAGGATCTCTTCGTCCTTGTATTTGGGAACCTCGTGGGCTTCGATGAAGTGCTTGTCGTCGATGTCGACAAAGCCAAGTTTGCGGGTCACTTCGATGTTGCGTTCCATGGAGCGGCCGATGACACAGATCTTGCGTCTGTGCTGGACTCCGCGCTCCATTGCCTGATAGATGCGGTGGACATTGGAACTGAAGGTGGACATGATGACCCGCCCCTTGGCCAATTCGAAGAGCTGGTCAAAGGTCTTGCCCACGACCGCTTCGCTTTTGGTAAAACCGGGATTGTGGGAGTTGGTTGAGTCGGAAAAGAGCAACAGCACCCCTTTGGCACCGTAATAGGCCAGCCGATGCAGATCGGCGGTGTAGCCGTCGATGGGGGTGTGGTCGATCTTGAAATCCGCGGTGTGGATGATGGTTCCGATGGGGGTTTCGATCGCCAGGGAGTTGGAATCGACGATCGAGTGGGTCATGTGCATCCACTCGACCTTGAAGTCGCCGATGGCGTACTGCTTGCGCTTGGTGATGTAGTTAAAATACTTGGTATCGGCGGAGAGGCCGTGTTCGTTGAATTTGTTTTCGATCATGGCCAGCACCAGTGCCGTACCGTAAATAGGGAACTTGAGCTCTTTGAAGAGGTAGGCCATGGCTCCAATGTGGTCCTCGTGACCGTGGGTGATGACGATCCCTTTGATCTTCTCCTTGATGGCGTGCAGGTAGCTAAAGTCAGGCACCAGGATATCCACCCCGTGCATGGTTTCATCGGGGAAGCTCATGCCCACGTCGATAATGATCGCGGTCTCTTCTGTCTCGAGGACCGCGATGTTGCCGCCGATCTCTCCCAGACCCCCCAGTGGGGTGAATCGGAGTTTGCCCCGGGCCCCCATGTCGATCTGGCGCCAGGGGTGCATGCGGGCATCCTGGACCTCGTCGTTTTCGACGAGGGAGGCACGCATTTCAGGCGGGACGTTGGTCGGGATCTGCTTGCGGCGTCCCCCGCGGCTGTTGCCGCGGCCGGCGGTCCGGCGGCTGGGCTTTTTGTTGGTGTCTTGCTTCTGGCCTTCCCGTTTGCCGGCTTCCTGGCGGTTATTGCGCGGGTTGTTGTCGTTGGGACGGCGATTGGATTGGCGATTGGATTGGCGAGAGCGGTTGCGCGAGTTGTTGGTGTCCGCGGTGCGCTCTGAGGAGGCATTTTTTGCGGTTTCTCCCGGTGCGGCACCCTCTCCCCTTTCGGGGCGATTTTGACGGTAGGGATTGGGATTACGGCGTCGGGATTCGGTATTTTTGGCTCCGTCGTTGCCGTTGGGTTGGTTCTTGTCCATGGTTAAAGTCCTTTTTCAGAGTAGTGTATAAGTGATGATAGTCTGTCGTTGTCGCTTCGTGAGGCCGCAGGAGCATCGCGAGCCCGAGCGCCTCAAAGGTGCGCATCAAGGTCTCTTTGGCGAAGGCACGCTCGAGATTTTTGATCAGCTTTTTGCGCGGTTGGGCAAAAGCGACCTTCAAAAACCGCTCAAAAGCGGGGTCATCGAGAGTGCGATCCTTGCGGATGGAGAGCACGGCCGAGGTGACCTTGGGGGGCGGGACAAACGCTTCGGGGGGAACCTCGAAACGCAGCCGCGCCTCTCCTGCACTCGACGCCAGCACCGAAAGGGCGGAAAAGTCCCGCTCTCGGGGCCGGGCGGCGAATTTGAGAGCCACCTCGTTTTGGACCATGACCAAGATTGATTGGCACATGGGGTCGTGCAATGCCTTGAGGACAAGATGGGTCGCGATGTAATATGGGAGGTTGGCCACCAAATGGTACGGTGTCGCCAACAGACTCCCCTGCTCCCAGTGCTCCAGCGCATCGCCGCAGATCAGCTTGAAACGCCCGGAGTCGATCCGGGAGCCAAACGCATCGCGCAGATGCTCGCACAATCTCTTGTCCACCTCAAAAGCCGTGACAGAACGAACCCGTAGGAGTTCGCTCGTTAAATCACCTAAGCCAGGCCCGATCTCTGCTATGGGCAGGGTATCATCGGGCATCGCTTGGATGATTTGGTGTACATAAATCTGGTCTTTGAGAAAATTCTGACCGAACCGCTTGCTGGCGATCTCGGCCGGGTCAATATTGCTTTTCATTATACACTTTTTTGCTTAGATTCATCCCAAGGTGTTATCCGTATAATTCATATTTGGCTATAATCTGCCTACTTCAAATTCGGATGATGGATCGCCATGGATTATTTTGCCAAAAGAATTATACCATGTTTGGATGTCGATAACGGCAGAGTGGTCAAGGGTGTCAATTTCGTCGGCCTTAGAGATGCTGGAGATCCTGTTGAAGTGGCCAAGCGATACAACAAAGAGGGGGCTGATGAGATCACGTTTCTTGATATAGGCG
>CAYSQV010000024.1:0-12400 GCA_964433295.1 uncultured Nitratifractor sp.
CGTACGGTTGGCCACACCCGAAGCGTCCAGCGCCCCGCGAACAATATGGTATTTCACACCCGGAAGGTCTTTGACACGACCGCCGCGTACCAGCACAATCGAGTGCTCCTGAAGGTTGTGGCCCTCTCCTCCGATGTAGGAGATCACTTCAAACCCGCTGGTCAGACGCACTTTGGCGACTTTACGGAGGGCCGAGTTCGGTTTTTTCGGCGTAGTGGTGTAGACACGCGTGCAGACACCCCGACGCTGAGGGCAGTTGACGAGTGCGGGTGATTTTGATTTTTTGATCACCTTTTTACGCTCTTTGCGAATCAGTTGGTTGATGGTAGGCAAATTGTTTCCTTTCATGTAATTTGGTGGCTCTTTCGAGCGAATTGAATCGGGTTTACACCCTAAAAAAGAGCTCCGGAACAAGCGCTTTTTTCGAGTGTAGATAGAAAAATAGGGAGGTTATTATAGTGAAATTTGCTTAGAAAGGGCTGTAAAAGGGTGGTGCCCCGAAAGGCACCGGAATATCAGGACTCCTCGACGGGGGTGAGACTGACATCGTCAAAGTCAAGCATACCGGTTCCGACAGGGATCAGGCGGCCGATGACGACGTTCTCTTTGAGGTCTTCGAGGGTATCGACCGTGCCGGCGATGGACGCGGAGGTAAGGACCTTGGTCGTATCCTGGAACGACGCAGCGGAAATAATACTGTCCGCTCCCACAGCCGAGCGGGTGATCCCCACCAGCATCGGCTCGGCAATAGCCGGTTCGCCGCCGAGAGAGACAATGCGCTCATTCTCTTCGTTGAATTTGCGCTTGGAGACCAGATCGCCTTCGATAAACTTGGTATCCCCGCTCTCAACGACACGCACCTGACGCATCATCTGTGAGACAATCACCTCGATGTGTTTGTCGGAGATGTTGACCCCCTGTCGGCGATAGACCTGCTGTACTTCGGAGACAATGTACTCAAAGAGCGCTTTCTCACCGAGAGCTTCAAGGATGTCGTGACTGGCAACGTGTCCGTCGGTCAATCGCTCACCGGCATGGACATACTCTCCGGTGTGGACCAAAATCATCTTGCCTTTGTCGACAAACTGCTCGGTGGTCTGACCATTCTCCCCTTGAATGATAATGCGTTCTTTGCCGCGGAGCGGCTTGCCCATCATGACCGTTCCGTCGATCTTGGCGATGAGTGCGATGTCTTTGGGGCGACGGGCTTCAAAAAGTTCCGAGACACGCGGCAGACCGCCGGTGATGTCTTTGGACTTTATAGCGGCCTTGGGTTTTTTGGCCAAAATATCTGCTGTGGCGACCTTGTCCCCTGACTGAACAAAAAGACTGGTCTTGGGATCAAGCTGATACCGGATGATGTCCCCCCCTTCTGTCGCCAACACAATGGTCGGTTTGTAGCTTGAGGCAATGTATTCGTTGAGTTCCAGGCGGGTATCTCCGGTCACTTCATCAAACTGTTCCGATGCGGTCACTCCCGGGATGATATCCTCAAACGTCACTGTACCGGCCTGTTCGGCGATCACCGGCTCCGAATAGGGATCCCATTCGGCGATCACCACCTGGACTTGCGCCTCGGGAGCCGAGATCGTCTCGCCCCGCTCAACATGTGCATCGTTATCGACCTGCACCACCGAACCGCGCGAGATGTAGTGGCGGGCCGCCTCACGGTTGCTGGCATCGACGATAACAGCAAACAATCCCTTCTCCTCGACCGGTTTGCCTTTTTTGATCGCCTGAGCCGGCTCCAGATAGTCACCAACAAGGTTGAAGAATTTCACGGTTCCTTTGGCATCGGCGCGGACCGGCTGGGCGACCGGGGCACCGTCTTCGACTTTGAGCTCGCCGGCAAAGGGGATCCGTGCCGGGACACTCCACCCCTCTTTGATCACTTCGACGATCGACTCACTGGCTTCGACAATGTCCCCATCCTGATGCGGCAAAAAGAGTTTTCCTTCGATCTTTCCGGCGACCCCGGCAAGCTCGTTGGCTTTGGCGACATCGCTTTTGCGGAGGGTGTACTTGACCTCATCTTTCCCTTTGGCATTGAGCGCAAGGACAATCTCGTCGTGGGTGAAAGTCACGTTCAGTTTCCCCTTGAAAAGAGCCTTGATCTTGGGCTCAACCAGCAGAACCCCTGCGTTACGACGGTTTGCGACGATCAGCGCCCCCGATTGGTTGCGATAGGCATTGAGATTGTAGTATCGGATGAATCCCTCTTTGGAGGCGACCACCTGACGCTCCTCTTTGCCGGCTGTCGCCGTACCACCGGTGTGGAAGGTCCGCAGTGTCAGCTGGGTACCGGGCTCCCCGATCGACTGAGCGGCAATGACCCCGACCGCTTCACCGGTCTTGACCAGACGGTTCTCGGCCATGTTCAGCCCATAACATTTGGCACAGATCCCTTTGGGCGCCTTGCAGGTCGCCGGGGCACGCATCACCACCGAACGGACACCCGAATCCCGGATCAGCTGCGCGGCTTCCTCATCGATCAATGTCCCCTCGCTGAGCAGCACTTCGTTGGTGACCGAATCGATCACGTCTTCGGCGACCACTCGGCCGTAAACACGATCGGCCAGCGGCTCGATCAGTTCGTTACCGATGCTGATCTCGGCCACTTCGACCCCTTCGTGTGTCCCGCAGTCCTCCATGCTGACCTTGACATTCTGAGCGACATCGATCAGTTTTCGGGTGAGGTATCCGGCGTTGGCGGTTTTGAGCGCCGTATCGGCCAGACCCTTACGGGCACCGTGGGTGGAGATGAAGTACTCCAGGACATTGAGCCCCTCGCGGAAGTTGGACGTAATGGGCGTCTCAATGATCGACCCGTCGGACTTGGCCATCAATCCCCGCATCCCGGAGAGCTGGCGAATCTGGGCCGCACTACCCCTCGCACCCGAATCGGCCATCATGTAGACTGAGTTGAATCCCTCTTTGTCTTTTTGGATTAGGCGCATCAGATCATCGGCAATGGTGTTGTTGGCGTCCGTCCAGATATCAATGATCTTGTTGTAACGCTCCTGCTCGGTCAAAAGCCCCGCACCGGCCTGCTGCTGGATCTCGACCACCTTGGCTTTGGCCGCGGCGACAATGGCGTTTTTGTCTTCGGGGACCTGAATATCGTCGATCGAGATCGAAACCCCCGTCGCGGTAGCATATTTGAAACCCATATCCTTGAGATTGTCCAGGAATTCAGCCGTCAGGGAGATCCCGCTGTGCTTGTAAATGTAGTCGACCAGATCGACGATCTCTTTCTTTTTCATGATCCGGTTCCAATAGTTTTGGGGGACATAGTCGGGGATGATCGAATGGAGGATCAGGCGACCGGCCGTGGTGGTAACCACTTCGCCGTCGATGACCGTACGGACACGGGCATTAAGATCCAGCGTCTGCTGCTCATAGGCGATGAACACCTCATCCGCATTGGCGAACAGTTTGTGTTGTCCCTTGACATCGGCTTTTTCCAGCGAAAGATAATAGAGCCCCAAAATCATGTCCTGAGAGGGAACGGCAATCGCCTTGCCCGACGCGGGCAACAGGATATTCATGGAACTGAGCATCAGGATCTTCGCCTCAGCCACCGCCTCGGATGAGAGCGGCACATGCACCGCCATCTGGTCGCCGTCGAAGTCGGCGTTGAAGGCCGCGCACACCAGCGGGTGCAGCTGGATCGCTTTCCCTTCGATCAAGCGGGGGTGAAATGCCTGAATAGAGAGTTTGTGGAGAGTCGGCGCACGGTTGAGCATCACCGGGTAGCTCTCGACGACCTCTTCGAGGCACTCCCACACTTCGTTGGTCTTCTGTTCGATCATCTTCTTGGCCTGCTTGAGGGTAGTGGCGTAGCCTTTCTCCTCCAGTTTGGCCATCAAATGCGGCTTGAAAAGCTCCAGGGCCATTTTCTTGGGCAGACCGCATTGGTCCATCCGAAGATCCGGCCCCACGACGATGACCGAACGGCCGGAGAAGTCGACCCGTTTCCCCAGAAGGTTCTGTCGGAAACGTCCCTGCTTGCCCTTGATGATCTCGCTGAGAGATTTCAGTGGCCGTTTGTTGGCTCCTTTGACGGCATTGGCGCGGCGGCCGTTGTCAAAGAGCGCATCGACCGACTCCTGGAGCATCCGCTTTTCGTTGCGGACGATGATCTCGGGAGCATCCAGCTCGACCAGACGTTTGAGTCGCTGATTGCGGTTGATGACACGGCGATAGAGATCGTTGACATCCGAGACGGCGAATTTGCCGCCATCGAGACTCACCAGCGGACGCAGATCAGGCGGAAGTACCGGCAGATAAGTGAGCATCATCCACTCAGGACGGTTGTCCGAATCGAGGAAAGCCTCAATCACTTTGAGCCGCTTGATGATCGTCTTGCGCTTGGCTTCGGATTTGGTCGCACCGATCTCTTCCTTGAGGGTGGAGAGCATCTCAACCAGATCCAGCTCACTGAGGAGTTCCTGGATCACTTCACCGCCCATGCGGGCATCAAAGCCGGTTTCGCTGAAGCGTTGGAGGATCTGCTGATACTGCTCTTCATTCAGAACATCGTATTTGAGAACCGGATTCCCCCCTTCGCTGTCGTAGCTCGCTTCGCCGGGGTTTTTGACGATGTAGGCTTCATAGTAAAGCACCCGCTCGAGATCCTTCATCTTGACCCCCAGCAGGGTACCGATGCGGGAGGGGAGCGAGTTGACATACCAGATATGCGCTACGGGAACCACGAGATCGATATGTCCCATACGGTCGCGACGCACTTTGGAGCTGGTTACCTCAACGCCGCACTTCTCACAGACAACGCCTTTGTAGCGCATTTTCTTATATTTGCCGCACAGGCATTCGTAGTCACGGATCGGGCCAAAAATCTTGGCACAAAACAATCCATCACGCTCCGGCTTAAGTGTCCGGTAATTGATCGTCTCCGGTTTTTTGACCTCGCCGTAACTCCAGGAGAGGATTTTCTCCGGACTGGCGACGCGCAGCTGCATTGCCTCGATATCGGTGGGTCGCTCTTCGTTGTTGAGGTCTACCGGTGTCAGGTTTTCTAATTGTTTACTCATGGAAATCACCCTCTTGATCGTTTTTCTTCTCATACAGCTCGACATCCAGTCCCAGAGCCTGCAGCTCTTTGGTCAGGACAAACAGGGTCTCGGGCACGCCCGATTCGGGTACGCTCTCTCCTCGTGTGATCGCGCGATAAGCTCGGGCTCGGCCGTCGACATCGTCCGATTTGATGGTAAGCATCTCTTTGAGCACATGCGCTGCACCGTAGGCCTCGAGCGCCCACACTTCCATCTCTCCGAATCGCTGACCTCCGAAGAGTGCTTTACCGCCGACGGGCTGCTGGGTCACGAGAGAGTACGGTCCGGTGGATCGGGCATGCACTTTCTCATCAACCAAGTGGTGAAGTTTGAGCATGTACATGTAGCCGACATTGACCCGTTCGGTCATTTTTTCTCCGGTTTTGCCGTCATACAGAACGGTTTTGCCGTCGGTATCGACCTGCGCCAGTTTGAAGAGTGTGTCAAACTCCTCCTGTTTAGGCGACTCAAAAGCCGAAGCAGCAAATTTGACACCTTTGCTCCAGTCGCGTGCATACTTGATAATCTCATCGTCGCTCATTTTTGGCAGTTCATCCTGGACACGCATAAGCTTGGCCGTGTTGGCAATCTCCGTCATTTTTTGGCGAAGCTCCTGAACAAAATCGACTTTTTTCTCATCAAAAATCGCTTGGATCTGCTTGCCGAGCTTGGCACCGATGAGCCCCAGGTGCACTTCCAGAATCTGACCGATATTCATCCGTGAGGGTACCCCCAGAGGGTTGAGGATCAAATCAACCGGCTCGCCGTCTTCCATATAGGGCATGTCGATCTCGGGGACGATGTTGGAGACGATACCTTTGTTTCCGTGACGACCGGCCATTTTGTCCCCTACTTTGAGCTTGCGCTTGGTAGCGACATAGACTTTGACAAGTTTGGTAACGCCGCTGGGGAGAATATCGTCTTTCTCCAGGATCGCCAGTTTCTCCTCGTGTTCGTTCTTGAGACGCTTTTTCTCGGAGAGGAAGTAGTTTTTGAGTGTTTCGTACTCTTTCTGGATCGCTTCCGAATACGACTGTACGACTGTACGAAGCACAAAACGGTTGATGTTGCTGATCACATCTTTGTCGATCTTCTCACCCGCTTTATAAACCGTATCGCCCAGCTCCACCTCCTGGACCAGTTCCTGCTTGGAAAGGAACGAAGTAATGCGAAGCATCTCTTCCCGGTCAATCATCAGAAGTTGATCGTGGTGTTCTTTGTCGAGATGAGCCTTCTCCTCTTCGTACGCTTTGATGGAGCGGGCATCTTTTTCGTATCCTTTTTTGGTAAAGATCTTGATATCGACGACGACCCCTTCCATGGACGAGGGGCAGTAGAGCGATTTGTTGACCACGTGACCGGCTTTTTCGCCGAAGATCGCCCGCAGAAGACGCTCTTCGGGAGTGGGTCGGATCTCCCCTTTGGGGGAGACCTTGCCCACCAGGATCATACCGGGTTTGACATGGGTGCCGATCTTGACGATACCGCTTTCATCAAGATGGAGCAGTTCGTCTTCGCGAATGTTCGGGATATCGCGGGTGATCTCTTCGGTACCGTGCTTGAGCTCGCGCGCTTCGATCTCTTTCTCGTAGATATGCACCGACGTGAACGCATCTTCACGGATCAGTTTTTCCGAGATGATAATCGCATCTTCATAATTGTAGCCGTTCCAGGGCATGAACGCAACTTTGATGTTCTTGCCCAGAGCCAATTCTCCCTGATCCATGCTTGCGCCATCCGCAATCACCTGACCGGCAGTGACCTCATCCCCTTCGTGGACAATGGGGGTCTGGGTGAAGGTGGTATTTTGATTGGTACGCATGTTCTTCTCAAGCGCATAACGGTCGATAAAGACTCCGCCCTCGTCCTCACCGACAATGTAGATGTTACGCGCATCGACCTTTTCGACCCGTCCGGCACGGCGAGCTGCGACCGATTCCCACGCGTCTCGGCTGACAATCGCCTCCATACCGGTCCCAACCATCGGGGCTTCGGTCTTGAGCAGAGGGACCGCCTGGCGCTGCATGTTGGATCCCATGAGCGCCCGGTTGGCGTCATCGTGCTCAAGAAAGGGGATCAAGGCCGCAGCCGATCCGGAGATCATCAACGGGGAGATGTCAATCAGATCGACCTTGGACGATTCGTTCAGCCCGATGTTTCCGTTGAGGCGGGTTTCGATCAGGTCCTCGACAATGTAACCGCTCTCATCGACAACCGTCGAAGCGGGGGCGATCACTTTGTCCTCTTCCTGCGTGGCGGTGATGTAAACGATCTCGTCGGTCACCTGGCGATCTTTGACCACTTTGTACGGGGCTTCGATGAACCCCAGGTCATTGACTTTGGCGTAAGTTGCCAGGGTGTTGATCAGACCGATGTTCTGACCTTCGGGTGTCTCAATGGGACAGATACGGCCATAATGGGTCGGGTGAACATCCCGCACTTCAAATCCGGCACGCTCCTTGACCAGACCCCCTTCGCCCAGCGCCGAAAGACGACGCTTGTTGGTCACTTCCGAGAGGGGGTTGGTCTGATCCATGAACTGACTCAACTGGCCGCCGGAGAAAAATTCCATGATCGAGTTGGTGATCATCTTGGAGTTGACCAGGTCATGCGGCATCAGCTCTTCGAGTGATCCGCTGATGGTGGGCATTTTGTCCTTGATCGCTTTTTGCATTTTGGCCAGACCGTTGTGCAGCTCGTTGCCCAGCAGCTCCCCGATCGCACGGATACGGCGGTTCCCCAGGTGATCCCGATCGTCGATATGCCCCTGGCCGTTTTTGACTTTGATGAGGTATTTGACGGTATTGATGATGTCCTCGGCGGTCAATACGGTGACATAATCCGGAACATTCTGCCCCAGTTTGTGGTTCATTTTCATCCGTCCGACACGGGTCAGATCGTACCGCTCCGGATCAAAAAAGAGCCCCTCGAGGAATTTTTTGGCCGCTTCGGGTGTGACCGGCTCTCCGGGGCGCATGACTTTGTAAATACGTATGGCAGCAAGGACATTCTCATCATCAACCTCCTCGGTCTGTTTGAGCAGGCGAAGGCTCTCGTTGTCGGCGATAAAGGCTTTGATGATCGAGCTGTCCGAGTCTTCGGCCAGGTCGTCCGCGATCACGATGCTCTCCACCCCGAAATCAATGATTCGCTTGAGTTTGGTCTCATCCAACTGCGTCACGACATCGTACAGTACCTCGCCGCTCTCCTGATCAATGATCGGCTTTGCGAGGTGACGCTCCATTAGGACTTCGAGCGGGTACTCGATCCACTCCAGACCCTCTTCGAGGAGCTTTTGGGCTTTTTTCTTGGTGAGGCGCTTGCCGGAAGCGACGATCACGTTGCCGTCGACATCTTTGATGTCGTACTCGGCACGGGCGCCAAAGTCCTCGGGATTGTATTTGACCAGAAAACGGTTGTCCTTGATGACGATCTCTTTGGTGGCATAGAAAAGCTTGAGGATGTCCTCCTTGCTGTAGTCAAGTGCCCGAAACAGGATCGTTACCGGAATCTTGCGGCGCTTGTTGATCCGTGCGTAGAGAATGTCTTTGGCGTCGTACTCAAAGTAGAGCCAGCTGCCGCGATCGGGAATGATCTGTGCCGAGTAGAGCAGCTTGCTCACCGCCGTGGTGGATTCGGTCTCTTTGAAAATAACACCGGGGCTGCGATGGAGCTGGTTGACGATCACCCGCTCAACTCCGTTGATGATGAAAGAGGTTCGATCGGTCATCAACGGAATGTCCCGGACAAAGACCGACTGCTCTTTGATCTCTTTGGGGTCAAGTTTCTCGCCGGTTTTTTCGTCACGGTTCCAGATGATCAACGCAATGTTGAGTTTGAGGGAGACGGCATAGGTCAGGCCCCGTTCCATGCATTCGCGCACGGTATATTTGGGTTTGACGACCTCCAGGCCGCGGTATTCCAACGTAATGCGATTTTGCTGGTCGTGGATCGGAAAAGCGGAGCGAAAAGTTTTTTCGATGATGCTGTTGCTGCGGTTTTTCGCATCCATCATCAAGAAATTCTCGTAACTTTTCTGCTGAAGCTGGAGGAGGTTGGGGATCTCGATCTCGCGTGGGGTCTTCGAGAAATCAACGCGGAGCCGATTACCGGAATGGAGGGAGTTTAACATGAGCGAACCTTCTTTGGAATTCGTAAGTTTATTTGATGATACACAAAAAAACTATTATCAAGAGGGTATGAAATGTCTCTGAATAGTTTATCCCTGTATCAGCACAGGAATAGGGAGTGTTTCCGGGGGGAACCCCCCGAAAAACCGTCTTACTTGAGCTCGACAGTCGCGCCGGCTTCTTCGAATTGCTTTTTGATCTCTTCGGCTTCCTCTTTGGAAACACCCTCTTTGATCACACTTGGAGTCTCTTCTGTGGCTGCTTTGGCCTCTTTGAGTCCAAGACCAGTGACTGCACGAACGACTTTGATGACATTGATCTTCTTGTCCCCGGCAGAAGTAAGAACCACGTTGAACTCCGTCTGCTCTTCACCGGCGGCAGCGCCGGCGTCAGCGGCACCGGCCGCTGCGACAACCGTCGCCTGGGCAGAGACACCGAATTTCTCTTCAAATTCTTTTACCAGCTCACTCAGCTCGAGCACAGACAAACCGGAGATGAATTCAAGTACATCTTCTTTTGAAATGGCCATTTTGTATCCTTTGACTTTGTATTTTTATTGGGTTGGCAGGCGGCATGCGTAGCGCCTGCTACACATTTACGCCTCTTCTTCGCGCTTCCGTTTCAAGGCATCCAGGCCAATCGTAAAGTTACGAACAGGCGCCTGCCAGACATTCAGAAGCATACCGATCAATTCATCACGGCTCGGCAGTTTTGCCATCGCATTGATGGTCGCCAGATCAACCGGTGCCCCTTCCAGGGCTCCGGCTTTGATCACAAAGCGATCTTTGAGCTCGCTGGCGGCTTTGTCGGCCGTCTTGCAGGTGCTGATCTGATCTTCACCCCACACCAGCAGGTTGGTGTCTTTGAGCTCAAGTCCTTCGATACCGGCATTTTTGAATGCGATCGATGCGAGCGTGTTCTTGACGACTTTGACATGCGCTTCGTTCTCTGTCGCCAGAATACGAACGGCTTCAAGCTCTTTGTGCGTGACGCCTTTGTAATCGCACACCACAATGGCATTAGAAGCCTTGAACGCTTCGGTCATCTCAGAGACAAGCTGCTCTTTTTCTGTACGGGTCATTTTCTACTCCTTTCCGACTTCGAACCGGGCTTCCCGCCTGCGGCGGAGGAGAATCTCTCAGGAGAAGGATTCTCGGTTTAAGCTTGCGCCCCCGTTCTCTTCAGTCTAAGATAAAGCACTTCGCGGTGCTTATTTGATCTCCATCACTTCACTGCTGTCCATGGTGATGGAAGGGCTCATGGTCAACGAGATCGCGGCATTTTTGATGTAGCGACCTTTGGCACTGGCCGGTTTGGCGCGGTTGATCTTCTCCAAAAAGGCGATCAGGTTGGCCTTGATCTCCTCTTCGCTGAAGCTCGCTTTGCCGATACCGGCATGGATATTCCCTTTTTTGTCAACACGGAAGTTCACCTGACCGCCTTTGGCATTCTTGACCGCGGTTGCGATGTCCATGGTTACGGTGCCGGTCTTGGGATTGGGCATGAGGCCTTTGGGGCCAAGAATCCGGGCTACTTTCCCCAGAACACCCATCATGTCGGGGGTCGCGATCACGGTGTCAAAGTCAATGTTCCCCGCCTGGATCTGCTCGATCAGCGCATCGGCATCCGTCAGGTCGGCACCGGCTGCTTTGGCTTCGTCCACTTTGTCCCCTTTGGCGAACACGGCGACACGGACGGTCTTGCCTGTTCCGCTGGGCAGTACGACCGAACCACGGATCATTTGATCGGCGTGACGGGGGTCGACGTTGAGATTGAGCGCTACTTCAACGGTCTCATCAAACTTGGCCGATTTGAGACTTTTGACGGTACTCACCGCCTCCTCTACGCTGTAGGTTTTTGTGCTGTCGATCTTCTCGAGAAGCGTTTGTTTTCGTTTACTGATTTTTTTTGCCATATTTTTTTCTCCGCTTTTTGCTCCCACTGCCATCCAGTGGTCAGATATCGTTAGTCTGTGATCTCGATGCCCATGCTTCGGCATGAACCCGCAATGATAAGAGCCGCTTGTTCCCGATCGTCGGTGTTGAGGTCGTTGATCTTGAGATCGACGATCTTCATCACCTGCTCTTTGGTCAGGGTGGCTACTTTGTTCAACAAAGGGTTGTCCGATCCCTTCTTGATGCCGGCCTCTTTCATAATAAGGTCGCTCGCCGGCGGCTGCTTCGTCTCGAAAGTAAAACTCCGATCGGTATAGACACTCACCTCGACCGGAATCTTAAATCCCATCTTGTCTTTGGTCTTTTCATTGAATGCTTTACAGAATTCCATGATGTTGATGCCGCGTTGACCAAGAGCCGGACCGACTGGCGGTGACGGGTTGGCCTGGCCGGCCGGGATCATCATTTTGAATTTTTCAGCAATTTTCTTTGCCATGACGCTTCCTTTGTGATTAAATTATTTTTTCGACTTGTGTGTAGAGCATCTCTACCGGAGTATTTCGCCCGAAGATCGACACGTTGAGCTTGAGCTTGCCGTGGTCGAGATCGTACTCCTCCACCATCCCCGTAAAGTTCGCAAATGGTCCATCAATAATACGCACCATCTCACCGGTCTCGAAGTCCACCTTGGGTCGGGGAGCATCTCGCTTCTCCATCTTCTCAAGGATCACTTTGATATCGGCTTCGCTGAGTGCCGTCGGTGTCTTCTGCTCACCGATGAAGCGGGAAACGCGCGGCAGCCCTTGAATGCGGTGCCACAGATCGTTATCCAGATCCAGGCTGGCAAAGACATACCCGGAGTACAATGAGCGCTCCGTAATCTTCTTCTCACCGTTTTTGACCTCGATCACCTCTTCGGTGGGGACAACGACATTTTCGATTTTTTCTTCAAGACCATAGTCCTGTGCCATCTGCTCGATCGCGCGCTTGACCGATCGTTCGCTTCCGGCATATGTTTGTATTGCGTACCATTGATAAGCCATCATTGACCCTTACAGTGTTGAAGAGACAATGGCCGACATCAACACATCAACCAATGCTAAAAATACAGAGATAACAGTTACAACGAGTACCACGGCGACAAACGCTTGACGCACCTGTATCTTGGTGGGAAAGATGACTTTGTCCAACTCGATACGCGCACTGCGAAAAAATTTTGTTATGGTTTCCATATTTTACCTTCATAGAATGGCAGGCCAAGAGGGACTCGAACCCCCGGCACCTGGTTTTGGAGACCAGTGCT
>CAYSQV010000025.1:0-972 GCA_964433295.1 uncultured Nitratifractor sp.
TCGATCTCAAAGAGAAAAAGGTCGACCGCTTCATGGGAGTGGAAAATCCGATCCGCATCCGCAACGATCTCAATCGCCTTGCCAAAGAGCCCGAATACGCCGATACGATCCTCCGCGCCCAGGGCGAATACGCTCCGGCCTGTGTCGAAGCGGCGATGGCGGTCGCGCTCCGGCGGGAGACATTTTTTAAGCTCAAGAAGTTTGCCAACCGGCTCTCCTTTGAGGATCTCGAAGTGCTCCTGGACCGTGCCGATGCGGGGGAGGATGTCGGCTTGACGCTGGAGAACATAGCCTACTTTACCGAGGAGATGACCCTCGAGTGTGCCCAGTACATGCGCCTGGTACACAGCGCCATCAAAGCCTGTGAGCCGGACGAGAACCTCGCATTCTTTAAAGAGCAGGCGCAGGAGCATACCAAGGCTCAAGCGGCCTATCTCTTCCTCCTCTTCCGTTACGAGATGATCGATCAGGCCAAAGCCTTCCTCGAAGAGCATGAAGAGGATGAGTTTGTTGCGTTTCGTGCTTTCTACACCCTCAAAAAGAACAAATACAATTACAAAGTCCGTGACTTTATCACCGCCCACAACGCCTGCAAGTAATGCCTCTCGATTTTTCCCGTCCCCTCTACGCCCTGGCCCCGCTGGCCGGGTTTACCGATCTGCCGTTTCGCAGCGTGGTCAAACAATTCGGTGCCGATCTGACCGTCAGTGAGATGATCAGCTCCAACGCCCTGGCATACGGCAGCGAAAAAAGCGAAAAAATGCTGGAGAAATCTCCGCTGGAGACACCCTATAGCGTACAGATTGCCGGAAGTGACCCGGAGATCATCCGGCGGGCGGTGGAGGTGATCAATCGCCGTGGGGGGATCGACGGGATCGATCTCAATGCCGGCTGCCCGGTCCCCAAAGTGGTCAATAACCTTCAGGGCTCGGCGCTGTTGGGCGATCTGGACAAGCTGGGCCGTGCGATCGA
>CAYSQV010000025.1:982-12133 GCA_964433295.1 uncultured Nitratifractor sp.
TTCGGACAAAGCGTATACTTCGGTCAAGATCCGACTGGGGGTGCAGGAGAAAAATCATGTCGCCATCGCCCGGGTCTGTGAGGAGGCTGGTGCGGATTTTATCGCCGTGCACGGGCGTACACGAGCCGGCAGGTACACAGCGCCGGTCGATTACGATGCGATCGCCGATGTCAAAAGGGCTGTGAAGATCCCGGTGATTGCCAACGGCGATATTGACTCCCCGGCCAAAGCCCGCTGGGTGCTCGAACACACCGGATGTGACGGAGTGATGATCGGACGGGCTGCGGTGGGCAATCCGTGGATTTTCCAGCAGATCAAGCGTGGCGATGATGCCCTGTCCGGGGAGCAGATCGCAACGGTAGTGCTGGAACATTTTGACCAGATGCTGGCGCACTACGGCCGGTACGGAGTGATCCTTTTTCGGAAGCATCTTCACACCTATTCCAAGGCGGGATTCCCGGGAGCCGGCGCCTTTCGCCAGGCGGTCAATACGATCGAGGATCCCCGCATCATGCGGGAAACGGTCGAGCATTTTTTTGCTCAGCCGTTGTTGCGTGAAACGGCGGAGGCATCCGAGCCGATGGTGTGTGATCATGACGCAGGATAGGCAAAGAGAGGCCTTGTTCTACGCGTTGGGGGCTGTATTGCTCTGGTCGACGGTCGCTGCGGCTTTTAAATTGACGCTGCGGTACCTTTCGGCTGAAGAGCTGGTGTGGTGGGCTTCCTGGGTCTCCTGGTCTGTTCTGTTCATTCTGGTGGCGGTTACCGGACGCCTGAGAGCGCTGGGCCGGTATCTGCGTGCCCATTGGCGTGATGCGCTTGTACTGGGGATGATCAATCCGTTTGTCTATTACTGGACGCTGTTTGGCGCGTATGAGCGCCTGCCGGCCCAGGAGGCCCAGGCGATCAATTACACCTGGGCCCTGGTTTTGATGTTCCTCTCGGTTCCGATCCTGGGGCATCGGCTGCGACGGCGGGATATTGTTGCCGGTGTGCTGGGCTATCTCGGGGTCTACATCGTCGCAACACACGGCGAAGTATTCGGCATGAAATTTACGGATCTCTCTGGGGTGGGGCTTGCACTTTTGAGCACGGTACTGTGGGCACTTTATTGGATATTGAGCACGCGGATATCGGCCGATACGCTGGTGATACAGACGGCAAATTTCGGTGTGGGTGTTGCGGCGATGTCGCTCTGGTTTTGGTGGCAGGGGATTGCGATGGAGACCCCTTCCGCTGCTGCGGCCGTCGGGATCGTTTATGTCGGTCTTTTTGAGATGAGCGTGACGTTTGTGCTCTGGGGGAGGGCGTTGGCTCTGACCCGCCGGACCGCAACGATCTCCAATTTGATCTATCTCTCCCCGATCCTCTCGCTGGTGTTGATCCATCTGCTGGTTGGGGAGACGATCCTTCCGTCGACGGTTGCGGCGCTGGGGCTGATCCTGGCAGGGCTGTTCGTCCAGCACCGCGGGCCGAAAAGAGTGAGCTTTTAGATTAACATGCTAAAATAGTGACGAGAGTCCGCTATCCATTATTACGATGATTACAGGAGAAGATCATGTCCTTTATGCGTCCATACCCCACCGGCAAAGAGATCAAACTCAAGTCCCATAAATACATTGTCAGCAAAACAGATGAAAAAGGGAAGATCCTCTATGCCAATGATTATTTCTGTGAGGTCTCCGGTTACAAAGAGTTTGAGTTGGTTGGAAGCCCCCACAACATCGTTCGCCATCCCGACATGCCCAAAGCGGTTTTTTATCTGCTGTGGGAGTACATCCAAAACGGCCGCAACATCACCGCGGTAGTCAAAAACATGGCCAAGAACGGCGACCACTACTGGGTGGTGACCGACTTCGAGGTGCGCAGAAACTCGGTGACACAGGAGATCAACCAATATGTGGCGTTTCGGCATGCTGTTTCCAAAAAGGTGCTCAAAGAGATCGAACCGCTTTATGCGAAGATGCTGGAGATCGAAAAAGCCGACGGAATGTCCGCGTCGGTCGATTACCTCAACAGCCATCTCGATGCCATGCGGATGAATTACAACCAATACATCGAACAGCTGGCAAAACCGAGCGGTCTGGCGGGCAAGCTGTTTGAGAAGATGAAAAAGTTTTTTGATTAAGGGGCACGGGGATACGATGCATACCGGGGATCTGTCCGCGTCGCCGGCTGGGGATGGGCCGCATACCGTTGTGGCGGACCGCCCGGAGAGGCTGGATCGGTTTTTGGCCTCCGTGTTGCCGTACAGTCGAAACCAGATCGAAAAAATGATCCGTGCCGCCCAGGTGAGCGTCGATGGGGAGCCGATCCTCAAGCCCGGTACCCGGATCACCGCCGGTACCCGGATCGACTACCGCATTGTGGAGGCCCCCCGACGTGCGGAAATCCCGGTCGATTTTGATGTGGCGATCCTCTACGAAGATGAGGACATTCTGGTGGTCAACAAGCCGGCCGGGCTTGTTGTCCATCCGGCCCCCTCGGTCAAAGGCCCGACGCTGGTCGACTGGCTGGTGCAGCGGGGGATCTCCCTCTCGACCCTCTCAGGAGAGGAGCGTCACGGTATCGTCCATCGAATCGACAAAGACACCACCGGCGCACTTGTCATTGCCAAAAACAACGCTGCCCACCAAAACCTCAGCGAACAACTCCAGAACAAAACCATGGGGCGGTACTACCTGGCCGTGATCGACCGGCCGCTCAAACACAACCGCGTCGTTGAAGCCCCCATCGCCCGCAATCCCAGGAACCGGCTGAAAATGGCGGTCGTCGAAGGGGGGCGGGGAGCCAAGACACAGTTTGTCACTTTGTCAACCTCCCGTCAACTGGGTACCGGCCTGGTTGCCGCCAGACTTTTTACGGGGCGCACCCATCAGATCCGTGTCCATCTCGGAGTGCTTGGACGCCACATACTGGGGGATGACTTATATGGGATTAAGAGCAAAAAGGGTAAAATAGGCCGTATATTTTTGCACGCTTATGTGCTCTACCTGACCCATCCGACCCGGGGTGACAACCTGGAGGTTGTCGCCCCGATGTTTGACGACATGGAGGGGTATCTGAATCGCAATTTTGACAAGGAGTTGTTGCATGAGACGATCACACCGGATGGCATCCGTCGCCGTTTTGATGATGCCGTTTTTGTTTGAGGGGTGTACCGACCCGCAGAGCCTTGTGACGATCGGCGTCGATGAGTCCCTTCCGGCAATTCGCCAGGTCAATGTGCTCGTCGAAAAGAGCAGCGTGGGATTTGAGTGGCCGGCGATCAAAAGCACCAAAGCCAAAGGGATCAATGTCTATCGGGCATCTCCGGCCAACGGGACGAAGCAGAAGTTTTACAAGATCGCGACGATCAAAGACCGTTTTGCCACCCACTATGTCGATCGGACCGTCCAGCCCAACCGTCGATATCTCTACACGTTTACGACGTACGATCTTCTGCATGAATCTCCCCACGGCAAAATCGTCCGTGTCCAAACCCCTTCGGCCTACAAGCCGGTGGAGTTTGTCAAACTCTATCTCCGAGCCCCGGGGGTGGTCAAAGTGCTCTGGAAACCCCATCCCAACCCCCGCATCTCCGGCTACATCATTCAGCGCCGTCTCGCACGGGGCGAAAAAAAATGGCGCTATCTGGCCAATGTCCCGGGCCGTTTGATGCCCGAATACATTGACAACTCCGTCGCCAGGGGATACACCTACAGTTACCGCGTGATTGCCCGCAGCAACAGCGGGGTGCTTTCTCAGGCAAGTTCTCCGGCGACAATCGCCGTGAAATAGACAGCATGCCCCACATCAAAGTTACCCCTTTTGCCACCCGGGAGCTCGACCGTCTGATCGAGACCGACCCGGTGTTTGCGTTTCGAGCGGTTGCGCACGATACCCGGAGCCGACGATACGAAGAGGAACTGCTCGGAGTGGAGTTCGAGGGGGAGCATTTTGTGCTGGAGATCCACAAACGACCGGAGGCCTATCTCATTAAGCCCGACAAAGCCACCCGTCCGCTCGATGTCAACCGGATCAAGCGCGCGCTGGGATACCTGGCCGAAAAAGCCGGCCTGCATGTCCGCCACCACAACATCGCGCTCTCTCCCGCCAAACCGCCTCTTGCCGAGCGCTACAACAAACGGATCGACGATTTCGAGTCCCCCGACTTTGGCGGGAGGCCGATTGTACTGGAGGTGGGGTTTGGCAGTGGCCGCCACCTGCTGCACCAGGCCAAAACCCGTCCCGATCTGCTGCACATCGGGATCGAGATCCATACCCCCTCCGCCCAGCAGGTGCTCAAGCAGATTGAGCTGCAGGGGCTGACCAATGTCTGGGTGGTCAATTACGACGCCCGGCTGCTGATGGAGATGCTCCCCTCCAATATCGCACAGGCCCTCTATGTTCATTTCCCTGTCCCCTGGGACAAAAAACCCCATAGACGGGTGATTGGGGACGGTTTTGTTGCGGAGGCGCTCCGGGTCCTTGCTCCGGGGGCGTTTTTGGATCTGCGGACCGACAGCGATCGCTACTACGTCTATGCTTTGGAGGTCTTCAGCCGACCCGGCCAAACCCATTTTGAGGTGGAGAAAAACCATGAAGCTCCCGTGCGGAGCAAATACGAGGATCGCTGGCAGCGTCAGGCAAAAGACATCTACACCGTCCGCCTTTACGCGCGTGAGCAGAGCGCGGAACTGGAGCGGAAGTATGATTTCGGTTTTGCGCCGCCGATCCAGTCCCCGGATGCGCTGATGCATCTGCCCGAGGAGGCGATCGTGACCCCGGATTGTTTTGTCCATTTTGAACGCCGCTACCGGATGGTGACTGAGGAGGGTGCTTTGGTCAAATGTTCGTTTGGGAGCTTCGACCGCCCGGAACACAAACTCATCGCCGTGCGCAACGGGCACGCCAGCTATTACCCCCAGCCTCCGGTGCGTTCCCGCACCAACGCCCAAGCCCACCAAACGATCGGAGAGTACATCCATGCCTAATGTTATCGCAGCCCACCGTATGACCCTTGCGTACGACAACGGAGAGAAAGAGATCATCAAGAACGCATCGTTCAAGATCAAAAAAGGGGAGTTTGTCTTTATCACCGGCCCCAGCGGGAGCGGCAAATCGACCCTTCTTAAGTCCTTTTACGGACAGCTGCTGCCCAAAAGCGGTGATCTGCTGGTCGGCGGACTGGATATGACCAGTGTCAGCACAAAAAATCTCCAGAAGCTGCGCACCCACATGGGGATCATCTTTCAGGATTACAAGCTCATCAACGAATGGACCGTGGCCAAGAACATTGTCCTGCCGCTGATCATCGCCGGCTACAATCTCGACATGCAGCAGACCCAGGCCCAGCGACTGCTCAAGCACGTCAAACTCGAAGGCAAAGGGGACATGTATCCGCTGCAGTTGAGCGGAGGCGAGCAGCAGCGGGTCGGGGTGGCGCGCGCACTCTCCAAGACACCGTTTCTGATCCTGGCCGATGAGCCCACCGGGAACCTGGATGAATACTCGTCCAATGTCATCTGGGATCTGATGGAAAACGCCTGCGATCAGCTCGAAGCGACGGTCGTGGTAGTGACCCACCGAATTCCGACGATTTTCAGCATCCCCTATCGTCATTTTATTCTCGAGAACGGAGGGATCCATGAAGTCCGTTAAGAACCACATTATGTTTATCCTGCCGCTGCTGGCGATCCTGCTCGGGATCGAATCGTTCATGGTGTTTGGCCGGGTGACGGCCAGCTACGGCGAAAACCTCAAAGAGGCCTATACGATCCTCGTGGTGACCGGCAAACCGATGAAACTTGAGGATTTTCGGGCACTCAATCCCCATATCAGCCGGGTCGAACCGGTCGAGAAAGAGGCGATCGTGACGCAGATCGCCAAGGGGATGTCCAACGCCTCGACGCAGGAGATCATCAAGGCCCTTCCGTACTTTTATACGCTGCGGCTCGACCGCTATCTGGCCACCAGCGACATCGAGGCAATCAAAAAACAGCTTATCCGCCATGCCGATATCCGGCGGGTAGAGACCTTCGGTCAGGCACACAACGCCAACTACAATCTCTACATGTTGATTCGGGCGGCGTTGTGGACATTTGTGGGATTTATGGTCTTTACCAGCATCTTTCTGGTCCTCAAGCAGATGGAGATATGGCAGCTGGAGCACCGTGAGCGGATGCAGGTGATGGAGATCCTCGGTGCATCGAACATGCTCCGCAGCGGGGTGTTGTTTCGCATTGCGCTGACCGATGCAGTGATCGCGACGCTGGTAACGATCGGGATCTTCGCCTTTTTGCGTTATGTCTGGGTGGTACGCAGCGAGATCGATCTGCTTGTACGCAAGCAGGCACTCTTTTTTCAGTACACGGACATCGCCATTTTGGGAGGAATTGCACTCCTGATCGTATTGATCTCGGTGATCGTGGTCGCCAGCGGGGTCAAGGAGACACGCATCGCATGAAAACGTTTCTTGTGGCGGTGATGCTGGTTGGCATGGGCACCGGAACGCTCCATGCCGCTGCCGATATCAAAGGGCTGTGGGAGAAGAAGAGCCCCCCCAAGCCCTCGATCAAAAAACTGTGGAAAAAGGCCCACGCCACCTCGCCCAAAAAACCCAAAGCCTCCACCGCTGCGCAGATCGAGCGTTCTCAGAGTACGCTGCAGGAGAGTCTTGCCCAGCGTGATCAGAAAAACCAAAAGCTTGAAAAGATCGCCAAAGCCATCCGCCGTGCAGAGCTGGAGAGTATTGCGATCAACAAGGTCCTGGATCGGCTCGAACAGGAGCAGAAGAAGAGCGAGACCATCTACCGAAAAGCCAAAACCACCATCGACGAGTACGGAGGGAAGATCGACAAGCTCGATACACGGATCCGGGGCCGTCATGAGGCGTTTATCCGTTTGCTGGCGGATCAGTTTGCTCTGATCGCGGCCATGCAGACGATCGATCGTCCCACGATCCAGTCGGTTGTGCAGCGCGAGGCATACGAAGTCTACAAATCAAAAAACAATCAGGAACTGGCCAAGCTCAAAGCGGAGATCGACAGCAGCAAACAGGCCAAGGCAAAACTGCTCAGTCAGCAAAATCGGATTAAAAAGAGCATCCAAAACATCATGGCCAAGCGGGAACTGTATCGAAGGAAAAAAGCGGAAAAATCCAAACTCCTGGCCGATCTGGCCCAAAAAGAAGAGGAGTACCGCAACCAGATCAAAGCGATCATGAAGCGCCAGGAGATGCTGCGCCAGACCCTGGCCAAGCTCAAGATCCTCCGCAAAGAGGAGATCGCTCAAGCGCAACAAGCTGAAGCGATGCGCCGCGAAGAGCTCAAACGCAAAACAGCCCAGCTCAAACAGATGCGTCAGGAACAGGCGCGGGAGGTCCGGCAGGCCAAGGCCGAAGGGAGGGCGGTCACCTATGTCACCCCCCGCATCACCGCGCCGGCGGCCGCGACGGGCAAGGTCAAACAATACGGCAGCTCCTATCAGGCCAACAACATTCAGGCCTACCGCGGCGCACGGACGATCTCCCCTCTGGCCCATGCCCGGGTGGTCAAAAAATTCGGTACCTACATCGATCCGATCTACAAGATCAAGATCTTCAACGACAACGTTGTTTTGCGTGCGCCCAAACCGGGCGCGAAAGTGCGCAATGTCCTCAATGGAAAGGTGGTCTATGTCGGGCAGAACAGTATGCTGGGCAAAGTCGTGATCGTCGAGCACGGTCATCGCCTCCACACGATCTATGCGGCGCTTGACCGGATCTCTCCCATGCTCAAAACCGGCAGCCGGGTCAAAAAGGGGGTCATCATCGGGCGTGTCAAGCGCAAACTGATCTTCCAGGCGACCCAAAATTCCAAATACATCAACCCCCTTCGCCTGATCCGGCTCTGATTAACCCCCCTCTAACAGCCTTTGCGCTATAATCGCGTCAAAATTACAAAGGGTGCATCGATGGCGAAACGTGTTTTGGTGAAGTTTTCGGGTGAAGCGCTGGCAGGCGAGGAGGGGTACGGGATCGATACCAAAATTCTCAATTTTATTGCCAATGAGATCAAGAATCTGGTCGATGCCGGTGTCGAAGTGGCGATCGTCGTGGGAGGCGGCAACATCATCCGGGGTGTAAGTGCCGCGCAGGACGGGATCATCAAGCGCACCAGCGGGGACTACATGGGGATGCTGGCTACTGTTATCAACGGGGTAGCGATCCAGGAGGCGCTGGAGCACATCGGTCTGGAAGCGCGGCTCCAGTCGGCCATCGATATGCACGAGATCGGCGAATCGTTCATTGTTCGCCGTGCACGGCGGCATCTCGAGAAAGGCCGGGTCGTAGTCTTCGCCGGCGGTACCGGCAATCCCTATTTTACCACCGATACCGCCGCGACGCTGCGTGCCAGTGAGATTGAGGCAGACATGCTGATCAAAGCAACCAAAGTCGACGGGGTCTACGACAAAGACCCGGCGCAGTACCCCGATGCGGTCAAACTCGATACCCTCAGCTACGATCGGGCCCTGAGCGATCACATCCGGGTGATGGACGATACGGCCATCGCCCTGGCCAAAGAAAACCGCCTCCCCATTGTTGTGTGCAATATGTTTAAGGCCGGAAATCTCCTCTCGATCATCCGCGGTGAGCGGGCCAACTGCTCCGTCGTCGAATAACCATTTACCAAAGGAAAAACCATGAGATTAGAACAAATTACCGCCCAGGCGCTTGAGAGAGTCGATCACGACCGTTATCTGCTGGCCAAGGCCATCGGCAAGCGGGCCGAAGAGCTCAATCAGGGTGCCACTCCCCTGGTCGATATGGACATCAAAAAAAATCAGCCGACCGATATTGCGCTTTTTGAGATCGCCGAAGGCAAACTGCTGGTTTCGCGAGAGAGCTAACCGTTGAATGAATTTCTGGAGCTGATGCAGCGGGTTCGCACTGTCGAAGACGCTGTCGAGATCCTCAGCCGCCAGATCACCATCGAAGGGTGGATTCAGGAGGCACTGGAGCTGGCTCTGGACGCGCACAAAGGGCAGATGCGCAAAAGCGGTGAACCCTACATCATCCATCCCATTCTCGTCGCGGCGATCACGGCGTCGATCAGTAACGATACGACCATGGTCGTTGCGGCGCTGCTTCATGATGTGGTCGAGGATACCCCCTATACGATTGAGCAGATCGGTGCGATTTTCGGCAGCGATGTGGAGCACATCGTCTCCGGGCTGACCAAGATCGTTGAGATCCGAGATGAGAATCTCGCTCCCTCCTCCTCGAGTGAACGGCTGATCAGCTCGGCGTTGAGTTTTCGCAAGATGCTTATCGCGTCGATCGAGGATGTGCGGGTCTTGATCATCAAACTGTGTGACCGGCTGCACAACATGCTTACCCTTGAGGCACTTCCGCGGGAAAAGCGGCTGCGCATCAGCGAAGAGACACTGGTGGTCTATGCGCCCATCGCCCACCGTCTCGGAATCGCCCGGATCAAGAACTATCTTGAGGATCTGAGCTTCAAATATATCTATCCTGAAGATTATCAGTCGATCGATGACTACATCCGTGCCAACGACCAAACCCTCCCCTTCAAGCTCAACGCGTTTATCGCAGGGGTCAAAAATACCCTCCACAAAGCGGGCTATCACTGGGAGGATTTTGAGGTGGTCGGCCGGGTCAAGCACTACTATTCCATCTACCTCAAAATGCACCGCAAAGGGATCAGCATCGAAGAGGTACTTGATCTCCTTGCTATCCGTATCATCACCCCCGAACCCCTGGAGTGCTATGAGATCCTCGGAGCGCTCCACCTGGAGTACACGCCGCTCATCTCTCGCTTCAAAGATTACATTGCTCTCCCCAAAGAGAACGGATACCGAACAATCCACACGACCCTCTTTAGTGACGAGGGGATCGTCGAAGCGCAGATCCGCACCCGGCAAATGCACCAGCTGGCCGAGTACGGCGTGGCAGCCCACTGGAAATACAAAGAGGGGATCGATCAGGTCAATCTGGATTGGCTCAAAAGTCTCCACTATCAAAATGAGTCGATCGAGGAGTTCTACGAACTGGCCAAAAGCGATCTCTACAGCGAGGACATTACGGTCTTTTCTCCTCGGGGGGACTACTATACTCTCCCCAAAGATGCCGTTGCACTTGATTTTGCCTATGCGGTCCACTCGGAGATCGGTGATACGGCCACCGAAGCGATGGTCAACAAAGAAAAGGCCTCGCTGCTGACGATCCTCAAAAACGGGGACATCGTCCGGATTGTCACCGACGGAGAGCCGCGCCTGCACTGTTCGTGGATCGATACGGTCAAGACCTCCAAAGCCAAGGACGGAATCCGGAGCAAATGCCGCCACTGGCTGCGCAACGTGGACGAGCTGAGCGGCTACAGTATCCTGGCGACGATTTTCAACCGTTCGCCTTCGGAGATCCGGCATATTCTGGAACGTACCGGTGCCAACCAGTCCGTTGACAAAGCGGCCCAGCGGCTGGACAACCTCAAAGAGAAGATCGCCCGCATCTCCAAAGCCGCCGACATCAAAGTGGTCCGCTTTTGGGAATTACTGAAAAAAGGGTACAAACGTCCGGTAGAACGGCGGATCGATCATTTTCTTTTCTACACCAACAAGACGATCAACGGTGTCGAATTCGACTACTGTTGTCACCCGAAAATCGGGGATGAGATCGTTGCCTTTTATAAGGATAACAAAGCTATTATACACCACAAATTGTGCATGAAAGCCTATCAGGAGATCCAGGATGCAACCCCCATGCTGTTTGTGGCCTGGAACCAAAACAAAGTTGCGCGGTACCGCCTGATCATCAGCCTCCAAAACCAACGGGGCGCCCTCTCGGAGCTGCTGAGCAAGATTGCCAAAATCGGTCTGAACGTCAGCAGCATTGAACTGGGGATCAAAAACAGCGAGAGTGCCGAGTTTTGCAAGGTCGAAGTCGAATCGGACGCGATGAGCCGCCAGCAGATCCGCCGGGAGCTGTCGGACAAGTTCAAAGTGATCGAAGTGGTGGCGCTGGACGATGCATACAACCATTAAATGAGGAGTACAAACATGCCTACAGCCAATGCAATGGCCGAGATTGAACGCGGAGCAGCCGAGATCATCGATCGGGAGCGGATCGAGGCACTGGTGACGCGTTACTACAATGAGGGGGAGACCTTT
>CAYSQV010000026.1:0-1308 GCA_964433295.1 uncultured Nitratifractor sp.
TTCACAACAACCCTCAAATCTACAGCAAATCAGAAGCTCTACGAAGCTCTGAATTTCTCTTTCATAACAACCCTCGAACCTGCGGAAAATCAGAAAAATTCATTATATATTTTTCGTTTTTCCCTACAAAATATAGACAATGAAAGCATTTCACAGAAATGCAAACCAAAACTGCTCACTGCTCACTACTACTTGCTACCTACTCACTGTTTTTTGCTATAATCCTTTCAGCAAATATTCCAAGGAAATCTGCTATGTCCGATATTCTCCTCCAAGCGACCGATCTTTCTCACGCATTTGATTACCCCCTTTATGACCATGTTGATGTGGTGCTGCGTGCGGGGGAGAGTGTCGCGGTGCAGGGGCGCAGCGGGAGCGGCAAATCGACGCTGTTGCATACGTTGTCGGGCTTTTTGCCTCCTCTGGCGGGTCAGGTGCGGATCCTCGGGAAAGATCTTTATGCGATGGATGAGGGGGCGCTGGAGCGCTTTCGACGGCGGGAACTGGGGATTGTGTTTCAGACTCACTATCTTTTCAAAGGGATGACCGGCCGGCAGAATATCGAAGCGGCGACCATGCTGGCTGGCACCAAGATCGATCCGTGGCTGCTGGAGCAGCTGGAGATTGACGGGGTGATTGACCAGAAGGTGAGTGAACTCTCCGGCGGGCAACAGCAGCGGGTTTCGGTCGCGCGGGTTTTGGCCAAACAGCCTCGACTGATCTTTGCCGATGAGCCCACCGGCAATCTCGACAAGCAGACAGCGGTGCTGGTGATGGAGGTGTTGCAGGCCTATGTGCGCCGTCAGAGCGGAACACTTTTTGTGGTGACCCATGACGGATCGATCGCCGGGCGGTGTGAGCGGCATTTTTTGCTGGAAGAAAAAGCACTGAGAACGGTCACATGAACACTTTTTACTACATTTTGGCTATAATGGGCAAAATTTTTTGGAGAGCATGAATGGTCAGACGCTCATTTTTGTATGCAATGGTTTCCCTTTTTATCTTGACAGGATGTGGAAAAGGCGGTCCGGATGCCGGTCTGCTCAGCTACACATCGAAGATTCCGATCGAACAGGTCAACGCGGAACTTCTCAAAGCCACCCCGATCAAACGCCGTTCGACTTTCGGATCTTTTTCGATCAACCGTGCCAGTGTCCATCCGGCTGCCAGCGGTGATCGGGTGGCGTTGTTGAGCAATTTTTCATTGACAACTTTTGAGATCCCTGAAGGGGTGGAAGGGACCTTGGCCGCTTCCTGCGGATTGCGTTATGACAAAAAAACGCGTCAGATATTCCTGACCGATATCCG
>CAYSQV010000026.1:1318-12027 GCA_964433295.1 uncultured Nitratifractor sp.
AAGGGCACCCGGACTGCTGTCGGCTCGATTGTCGCCAAGGTATTCAGTGACATTCCGATCTACCAGATGGATTCCTCTTTTAAAGCGAAGTTCGTCAAAAAGGTGACTGTCTACAAAGGCAATATCGTCATCGTCTACGGGCTCTAACCGATCTTATTTTGCCTGCGCGATCAAAACCCCTTCGATGAGTCTGTCGATATCCCCGTCGAGGATCGCGTCGACATTGCTGAAGGGTTGTCCGCTGCGGGTATCCTTGACCTGCTGGTAGGGCTGGAGTACGTAGGAGCGGATCTGGTGTCCCCATCCTATATCGGATTTTTCGATCCCGTCAACTTCTGCCTGCTTTTTGGCCATTTCGTACTCGTACAGGCGTGATTTGAGCATTTTCATGGCGGCGGCTTTGTTTTTGTGCTGGCTGCGGTCGTTTTGGCACTGGACGACGATGCCGGTAGGCTCGTGGGTGATCCGGATGGCCGATTCGGTCTTGTTGACGTGCTGGCCGCCTGCACCGCTGGCGCGGTAGGTATCTATGCGGATATCCTTGTCTTCGATCTCGATATCGATGTCGTCATCGATCTCCGGGGAGACCATCACCGAGGTGAAGCTGGTGTGGCGCTTGGCGTTGGAGTCAAACGGACTGATGCGCACCAGGCGGTGGATGCCGTTTTCGACTTTGAGGTAGCCGTAGGCATTTTCCCCTTTTATGATAAAACTGGCGTCCTTGATCCCCGCCTCGTCCCCGGGCTGATAATCAAGGGTTTCGACCTTGAAACCGTGCCGTTCTGCCCAGCGCAGGTACATCCGGTAGAGCATGCTGGCCCAATCCTGCGACTCGGTGCCGCCAGCACCCGGATGGATGGTGACGATGGCATTGGCACCGTCGTGTTCGCCGCTGAGCATCATCTGGACTTCAAGGGCATTGATATGATCGTTGAGGCTTTGGGCATCTTCGTAGAGCATTTCGAGGGCCTCATCGTCCCCTTCGGCCTTGGCCAGTTCGAAGTACTCCTGTGCGTCGTTTAGCGCATCTGCGGCCGCATCATAGGTCGCAAGGATCCGTTCGGTACGGGTTTTCTCCTGGGAGATCTTGCCTGCCTTTTCCGCATCGCTCCAAAAAGCGGCATCTTGCTGCATCCGATCAATCTCATTGAGGCGGTCGCGCAGGGTCTCCGGCTTGACAATGTTGGTGATGTTTTCCATTTTGGCGGTGAGATTTTTGAGCATTTCGCTGTATTCGTAGGCATCCATGATCGAAAAAGTTCCTTTTTCCCGTAGGGTGTTGTGCCCCCACAACGCCGGTTCACGATGCATGATCCAACAGGGGAACGGTGTTGTCAGGGGACAACCCCCTACATTTTGGTAGAATTTTACCTAAATAGCATGTAAGGTGAGGTTATGGAGATTGTTCGGACGATCGCGGCGCTGCGCGAAAAGCGTCAGGCATTGGAGGGGAGTGTCGGATTTGTTCCGACGATGGGGGCGCTGCATGAGGGGCATTTGAGTCTGATCCGACGGGCAAAAGAGGAAAACGAGCAGGTGATCGTCTCGGTCTTTGTCAATCCGACGCAATTTCTCGAAGGAGAAGATCTCGATGCCTATCCCCGCCATGAAGAGGCAGACGCGGCGATCTGCAGGAGTGCCGGGGTCGCGATCCTCTTTGTGCCGACGATTGAGCAGATGTATGAGACCGATGAACTCTGCATCGGTGCACCGGCCAAACGGGGATATATCCTGGAAGGGGCCAAACGTCCCGGTCATTTTGACGGGATGCTTCAGGTTGTCATGAAGCTGCTGAACCTCACCCGGTCCACCCGGGCTTATTTCGGCAAAAAAGACGCCCAGCAGCTTGCCCTGATCGAGCAAATGGCGCACAATTACTTCCTCCCCACACAGATCGTACCGTGCGAGATCGTCCGGGACAGTGATGGATTGGCGCTCAGCAGCCGAAACGCTTATCTGAGTTCCGATGAGCGCAAACGGGCACTGTCGCTTTCCCGTGCGCTGAAACGGGCGGCCGATCTCATCCAGGGGGGGGAGCGGGATACGGCGGTGATCACGGATGCGATGCGCCGTCTCCTGTCCGAGGCCGACCGCATCGAGTATGCTGCGGTCGTCGATCGGGCATTTCGCCCCATCCCTCAGGTGGAGCTGGGGAATACTGTCCTCCTGGTAGCTGCCTGGGTGGGCAAAACAAGACTGATAGACAATCTGTGGGTCTAATCCCAAACACGATACAATACCCTCGATGGCATAAGGAGGCGCCGTGAGCAAGCCGGGAAAAACGTTGTTGGATATGTTGATCGCCACCTGCGAGGCGCATACGGAGAAGACCGCACTGATCTATCGTGTGCAGGAAGAGGAGTATCGGGTCACCTACAAAAAGCTGATGGAAGATGTGCTGGTCCTCTCCCGCGCTTTTTCCGGAAAAGGGGTGGCCAAAGGGCACAAAGTAATGTTTGTCTGTGACAATCGCTATGAGTGGCTGGTGACCGATCTGGCCTTGATGTCCCTTGGTGCGATCAGTATTCCGCGTGGCAGCGATACCCCTTCGAGCGAGCTGGCGTTTATCGTGGAGCATTCGGAGAGCACCTTTTTGATCCTTGAGCGGGAAGCGATGTATGAACAGCACAAAGAGACCCTGGCCACACTCAAGAAACTCAAGGCGGTTTTTGTGATCGAATCCGAGGGGATTCATAAACTTTTTGATCATACCTACGCCTATCAGGATCTGCTTAAAGACCGGGAGATCTATGGAGAGGATCTGGAGGCCTTTTATGCGCGGCGTGCGGATATAGATCCGGAAGACCTCCTGACACTGATGTATACCTCCGGGACGACCGGCAAACCCAAAGGGGTCATGCTCAGCCACAAAAATGTGATGAAAAACATCGAAATCCTCCCGGAGATCATTAACCTACAGGAGGAGGATATGTGGCTTTCGATCCTCCCCTCATGGCATATATTCGAACGCACGGTGGAATAGCTGATCCTCTCCGGCGGGTGCACGATGGCCTATTCGGCGGTGCGGACGTTTGCGGCGGATCTCCAGCAGTACAAACCTACGGTGGTGGCGACGGTACCGCGCTTGTGGGAGTCGATGTACACCAAGATCAACAACACCCTTGAAAAGCAAGATCCCAAAAAAGCAAAGATGTTCAAAAAACTCATTGCGATCTCTGTAGCATACAACTACAACCGCCGTATCGTACGCGATGAACTGCCCCGCTACGAAGAACTGAGCTTTTTCTCCCGCCTGATCCCGGTGAGTGTGGCGCGGATCAAGCTCTTCTTCCTCGCACCGCTCAATGCTTTTGCGCAGAAGAAATTCGAGGCGGTTCGGGAGAAATTCGGCGGCCGACTCCGGCTGGCGATCAGCGGAGGAGGATCGCTGCCGGAGTTCCTCGATGCCTGGATTGATGCGATCGGGATACGGATCGTCAATGCCTATGGGATGACCGAATGTGCCCCGGCCATTGCCGGACGGGCACTCAACTGCGATACCTTCGGCACGCTCGGCCCGGCGGTCAAGGATACCGATCTGATCATCCTGGGGGAGAACGGCAAACCGTTGCCTGCCGGTGAAGTGGGAGAGATCGCTCTCAAAGGGGATCAGGTGATGCCCGGCTACTACAAAAACGATGAGGCCAATGCCCAATCGTTCACCGAGGATGGCTATTTCCTCACCGGCGACCTGGGGAAACTCACCATCAAGGATGAGCTGGTGATCACCGGACGCTCCAAGGAGATCATTGTGCTGGCCAATGGCGAAAATGTCGATCCCAGTCGAATCGAGTCGGCGGTGGCAGCCCTGCCGTTCATCCAGGATATGATCGTCGTGGGACAGGACAAAAAAGGGTTGGGTATGCTGATCGTACCGGAGTTTGAGCATCTGCGTGACTGCGTTGCCGAAAAATACGGCAAGGCGATCGAATCGTTGGATCACCTGCTGGAGGATCAACAGCTTGTTAATACGATCAAAAATGAGCTCAATGCCCTGCTCAAGCGCAAAAAGGACTTTAAGGCGTTTGAGAAACTTCAGGCGATCAGTTTTCTCAAAGAGGAGTTCAAACTCGGCGAAGAACTGACCAATACCTACAAGAAAAAACGTCATTACATCGAGCAAAAATACCGTGCCGTGATCGATCGGCTGTTGGGATAAGGTGCCGGGAAGCCAGGAGGGATTATTGCTTTTTTTGTAGCAGCAAAAATGCCCCAAGGAAGAGCGCCGATACGAGGATGATCGCGGCACCGGAGGTGAGGTTGAACGTATAGGAGAGGACCAAACCGCTTAGAGTAAAGAGGGTCGCAAGCCCTCCGGATACCGCCATCATGCCGGCCAGCGACCGGGTGGTTTTCTCGGCGATGTAGGTGGGCATGGTGAGCAGAGAGATCACCAGGATGAGGCCGACCACTTTGATGGCCACCACGACTGTCAGTGCCGAGAGGACAAGAATGGTGGTGTAGATCAGCGGCACAGGGATGCCGCGAAGCGCTGCGTACTGGCTGTCGTAGCTGACAGCCAGGATGTCACGGTAGCGCAGTGTGACAATGATGACGATGGCCGCCAGCAGGATCGCCATGAAATACAGATCGCCTGTTTCTACGGCGAGAATGGAGCCAAAGAGGTAGCTCATCAGGTCAACATTGTAGCCCGGGGTCAGGTCGATCAGGATCACACCGATCGCCATCCCTACCGCCCACATGAGGCCGATAAACGTATCGATCCGGCTGCGGTCATGCAGCGTCAGCCACGCGATAAGGATCGCAGCCCCCACGGCAAACAGCGAGGCCCCCAAAAAGATCGGCAACCCCAAAAAAACCGCCAGCCCGATCCCTCCGTACGAGGTGTGGGCTATGCCGCCGGCGAGGAACACCATACGGTTGACCACAATCAGCGATCCGATGATCCCGGCGGCCAGGCTGACGAGGATGCCGGCAAGGATCGCGTGCTGGACGAACGAAAAGGAGAGTGCTTCGATCATGACGGATTCTCCTTTTCGGGATTGTCGCAGTCGTGACACACTTCGCATGTCTCCCCTCCGAGCATTTCAAGGATATCAATCTCACAGAGGTGTCCCTCTTGCATCCCGTGGGTGTGAAAGATGTGGCTCTTGTCGCTGATGTCGTGGTAGGTGAGGGTGCGGTGGACATGGGCGGCTTTGTTGGCGTAGCCCAGGATCACGCTGAGGTCATGACTGACGACAATGACGGTGATCTGCTGATTGAGCCGTGCCAGCAGATCGTAGATCTCCTTTTGGCCGCTGGCGTCGATGCTGGCGGTGGGTTCGTCGAGGATGAGGAGTTTGGGGGTGCGGCACAATGCCCGGGCGATCATCACCCGCTGGCGCTGACCGCCGCTCAAACTTCCGATGCGGTGGCGTTCATACCCGGCCATGCCTACCTGCTCGAGTGCCGACAATGCGCAGGCTCTCTCCTGTGCGCTGTAGCCGAAGATCGGGTGACGTTTGGCTGCGTTGCCGATCATGACGACATCGAGTACCCGGATGGGAAAGTCGGTATTGACATTGGTATTTTGGGGGACATAACCGATCTCGTTGTGCGCGTGTGCCGGGGGTTTGCCCAGTACCTCTATCGTCCCTTCCTGCGGGCGGAGCATGCCGAGGATGAGTTTGAGGAGTGTCGATTTGCCGCCGCCGTTGGGGCCGATGATCGCCAGGAAATCCCCCGGATCGACCTGCAAAGAGATCTGCTCAAGCACCGGCTGGGTGTCGTATCGGAAGCTGACACGGTTCATTCGGACGATGGGGGTCATCGGGGATCCGTTTGGCCGGCAATCGCATGCGCAAGCCGCAGAAGATTTTCCGACCAGTCCGGTGCCATGGGGCTGATCCGTATCACCGGGATGTGCAGTTCGCGGGCAAGGACTTCTGCGATCCGGTCGCTCATCTCCGGCTGCGCAAAAATGGCCCGGATGTGTTCAGCACGTGCCCGTTTGATCAGTGCGACAAGCTCGCGGGGTTTGGGACTTTTCCCGGCGATCTGGATCGGAAGCTGTTCCAACCCGTAGGCATCAGCAAAATAGCCCCAGGTAGGGTGCTGGACCATGAATTTGGCTCCGCGGAGCGGATCCAGCAGGCGATGGAGCGTTTGATCGGTGGCTTGGATCTCAGCAAGGAGTTTCTCGCTGTTGGCAGTGTAGAGGGCGGCGTGGTCAGGATCGGCTTTTTGGAGTGCGGCGGTGATGTTGCGTATGAGGATGCGGGCATTGTCGGGTGTGGTCCAGATATGGGGGTCGCGCGCATTGGCATCGGCCGAACGTTTTTCCCGCATGATGCGTCTTTGGATCCCTTTGGAGATGTCGGCCACCATCAGCCCGGGATTGAGATCCCGGAATTTGGGCACCCAGACCTGCTCGAACTCCACGCCGATGGCGAGATAGAGTCTGGCATGGGCGATCTGCTGCATCTGGGAGGGTTTGGGCTCATAGGTGTGGGGCGAGGTACCCGGGGGGACCATCACGGTCACGGTCACCTGCGTACCGCCGATCGATTCGACAAATGTTTTTTCGGGCAGGATGCTGACAATGACCGGGAGCGCGGCCGTCGCGAAACCAAACAGAAGCATCCACAGGGCAAAGAGATTTTTCATAACGGGTATTATACCTCAGTTGTGTAAATCGTTACCCTGAAAGGGATCAGACCATGTTGGCTTTGGCTTTGCGTACTGTTTCGCTGGTGATCGCCTCGAGGGTAGCGGCGACGCTTTTGGCCATGGGCGCGATATCGATCTCGGGAAACATCATGCTCACTTCCCACGTTTTCATGGTCATGTGGCGCAGAACGGTCTGACCGTTTTCGCGGGCGACGATGATCGCCTTGGGCATCATGATCCCCAGATCGTAGCTCATCTCGGTCAAGACGCGGTGGGATTTCTGGGCGTTGCATAGATGCACGATGCGGTACTCGAAATCATCAGGGAGGGGCAGATCCTTTTCGGTATAGATCTCTTTGAGATCGTGGATGATGAGGGTGTGGAAGTGGTGCTCTTCGATTGCCGCTTCGAGTGCCTCCATCACCAACTCGATGGGGGCGTCCACTGTGTGTTTGGCCACCACCTCGCCGACAAGCAGTTTGGAGAGGGCTTTGTTCATAAAGCTATCCTTATGATATGACAGCGTTTATTATAAATCTCTTTCGCTTAGATTATAATCAAAATCAGAACATATCGGGAAAAAGATCGTGCGGGGTAGGGCGTTTCTTTTTGACCGGGGCGGCAGACGGTCGCGATGCCGGGCTCGGCCGGTGGCTCGGTCGTGGGGTTGTCCGCTTGCGTTTGCGCGCTGTTTGCCGCTGTTTGCGCAGCATGGCCTCGCGTTGGGCTTTGAGGCGGGCTTTGATCTGACGGGTGCGTTCTTTCTGTTTTTTGGCGGCAAGTTCACGGCGCTTGCGCTCTTTTTCGACCAGGGCCTGCTTCTGGATTTCGGTGAGATTGGGCTGGAGAAACTCCTGATCGACCAGGACATCAACGATCGCTTTGAAGGTAGGGACAGCCGACTGGGAGGCGAAATATTTGTGGTATTTGCTGGCACGGATCACCAGGACACCGATGGTGTATTTGTGTCCTTTGTCGTCGTTGGCAAATCCGTAGAAACTGCTGTTGTAGATTTTGCGGTAGCGGCCACGGATGGCGATGTGAGCCGTACCGGTCTTGCCGCCGATCTCCAGACCGGGGTATTGGGCTTTGACACCGGTGCCGCGGGTGACGACCTCCTTAAGGATGGTGTGGATCTGTCGGGAGGTGCGGGCACTGACGGCGCGTCGGTCACCGTATTTGGGTTTGAAGCGATAGCGGGTGCCGTTGGTGTCCTCAAAAAAATTGATGATGCGCGGGGTGACAGCGATGCCGTCGTTGTTGAACGCGCTGTAGGCTTTGAGCAGTTGGGCGAACGTGACGGTCATGCCGTAGCCGTAGGCCTGGTTGGCGCGGTGGATTTTGACGGAGAGGAGCTTGGACGATTTGATCTTGCCGTGCAGCTCGCGGGAGAGGTCGATTCCGGTGGGTTCGCCCAACCCAAATGCCTTCAGGCCGTTGTGCATCTGAGCACCGCTGAGGCGCCAGGCGATCTGGGAGATTCCGACATTGGAAGAGTGGACGATGATGTCGGTGGCGGTGAGAGAATCAAACACCTCGTCGTCGCTGATGGTAAATTTCTCGCTGATTTTGAGCTTGCCGCCGTGGACATCGAACCAGCTCTGGGGGGTGACTTTATGGTGATCAAGCGCGATGGCCAGTGTGAGCGGCTTGATCACCGAGCCGGCTTCGTAGGGGTATTCACCAAATTTGGGATTGAGTGCTTCGACGTCACGTTGACGGATGTGGGCCGGGTCGTAGCGTTCGGAACTCACCAACGAAAGGATGCGCCCGGTACGGCTCTCCATCACGGCGGCGAGGATCTCCTGCGCGCCGGTCTCTTCTTTCATCGCGTCGATTGCAAATTCGATCCGGCGTTGGAGAGAGAGGGGGACATTGAGGTGCAGATCCATGCCATCAATCCGCCTGACCTGCTCGCTGCGGCCGTTGCGGATGATGTTGCCGGCAACGTCACGCATTCCCCGGATCCAGCCGTCCTGCCTGGATGATAGGTATTTGTCGTAGTGGCGTTCGAGCCCTTTGACCCCTTTGACCTCTACGTATTTGCCGTCGTCGTGGTTTCGGATGTAGCCCAGGACCGGCTCGAGCACATCGTGAAGGGGAAATTCACGCTGTTCCCCGCTCTCAATGATGTCCAGGCCATAGACGATGTCGACGCCTCGGCGGTTTTTGACCGGGCGGAAAACCCGCAGACGGCGGAGTTTGTAGGCCAGGGACTTGAGGTGGATTGCGGTACCGGCATCGATGCCGTTTGCCAGGGTGATATAGCCGTGTCTGGGTCGGCCCTTTTTGTCGAGAAAATTCTGCTCAATCTCCTCTTGGGTCAAGCCACTGTAGATGCTGAACAGTCGGACAAAAAGTTCCCGTTTGCCCGGATCGATGCTGGGGGCGTAAACGACCGCTTTGTAGGTTTTGTGCGGGAGGCTGAGCGTGTATCCGTCGCGTGAGATGATCCGTCCACGCAGCGCGCGGTCGTGGATCGTGGCAGTCGCAGCAGGGAGGTGCCGGTCGGAGCGGATCGTGCGATATGCCGAATAGAGGAAAGCGCTCACCAGAAAAATCAGGACGATAAAGAGGATGAGCAGCTTGATGCTTCGGTTGCGAAAAGCAGCACTCGTTTCCCCCATCCGGACTCCTCTGTTCTCATTTTTTTTGATATTTTAGTAGAATCTATCTTCAATTTGACTATAATTACACCAAATTAATACTAATTAATAGAAAAAGAGGCGAACAGGTGGATGCAGCATGATCGATAAGACCCTTTTTGGTGCAGTGATGGCCCTTTTTGCTCTCTCACTGATCATGAGTTATACCCTTTCGGAGTATACGGTATTTTATTACGGGTATGGCGATCTGCATTTTTTCATCCGTCAGGCCGCGGCGATTGTGTTGGGGATCGGGCTGATGGTGGGATTGAGCCGCCTGGATCCCGATCGTTGGTTTGTCCCGCTGGGGTTTGCGATCTTTCTCCTGTCGCTTGGAGCGATGGCGGTGATGCCTTTCATGCCTGAGAGTCTGGTCAAGAGCGTGCTGGGGGCCAAACGCTGGATCCGGATGGGGCCGGTCTCGCTGGCACCGGTGGAGTTTTTCAAAGTAGGATTTGTCTTTTTCCTCGGATGGAGTTTTTCGCGCAAGATGCTCCAGCATGACCGCCTCAGTCTGATCGAAGAGGCCAAGGTGATCTTCCCTTATTTGCTGGTGTTTGGCGTGGCGGTGGTGCTGATTGCTATTTTTCAGAAAGATCTGGGACAGGTGGCGGTGTTGGCGGCGACGTTGATGATCCTGTTTATTTTTGCCGGACGGAGTGTGCGGTTGTTTATGGTGTTGCTGGGGCTGGGGATCGGGGCGTTTGTGGCGCTGATCTGGATCGCGCCGCACCGGATCGCCCGTTTCCGGAGCTGGTGGTCGACGGTGCAGGATTCGTTTTTGCAGTTTTTTCCGGAAGAGATGGTGGGGAAACTTCGGGTCGATGCGGCACAGGAGCCCTATCAGATCGCCAACTCCCTCAACGCGATCAAGCACAGTGATTTTTGGGGGCAGGGGCTGGGAGGCGGGCAGTTTAAGCTCGGTTATCTGAGCGAAGTGCATACCGACTTTATCCTGGCGGGACTGACTGAAGAGCTGGGCTACCTGGGGTTGGCGGCGGTCGCAATGCTGATCCTGCTGGTGGTCTACCGTCTTTTCAAGATCGCCGCCTCGGTCGAAAACCCCGCTTACTATCTTTTCAGCGTGGGGGTGGGGTTGTTGATCATTTTTGCGTTTATCGTCAACAGCTACGGCATTTCGGGCATGACACCGATCAAAGGGATTGCTGTGCCGTTTCTCAGCTACGGCGGTTCCCAGATCGTCGCCAGTTCACTGGCGATCGGGATGGTATTGATGGTATCCAAAAGGAGAGTCAGATGAGTATTGTGATGACAGGCGGCGGCACCGGAGGGCATCTGGCGATCATCCGGGCGGTAAAAGAGCAACTAACAGTGAGCAGTGAGCAGAGAGTAGATAGCAGTGAGCAGTTAGCAGTGAGCAGTGAGCAGTTAGCAGGTAGCCGTGACAGGGTTGAGCGTTTAGGGTTCAGGGGTCAGGATTTGGCTCCTTTG
>CAYSQV010000027.1:0-11446 GCA_964433295.1 uncultured Nitratifractor sp.
ATATGCCGGCCCAGAATGTATGAAACAGCTGAAAATAGCTGCTTTCGAGCGGTACACCGCCGAACACATTGACCGCATGCAGAAGCGAAAAAAGGATCGCCGAGAGGAGGATCGCTGCCCAGAGGGGGAGAAATTCCCGGGCACTGTTGAGGATAAATCCCCGAAAAAGCACCTCTTCATTGAATCCCACCAGCATCATCGTGATCGTGATGGTCGCGATGAGACCCGCCCGGTCGGCCAGAATCTGACGCTGTTCTTCCATGCCGACGGCCAAAACGATGAGAAAAACAAGCGGCAGCACCAAAACAGCTCCGGCATACCGAAAGTCGGTTTGACGCAGCGGAGCAAATCCCAGATAGGTGTAGAGGTTTTTTGTCCGAATGATCCAGACGAACACGGCAGCCGCCGCCGCCTCAAAGACGATCAGGACATTGACCATCTCCGGCTGGCTGTACCGGTAGTGGAAGGTGTGGTGCATGATGAACATAAACAGACCGATCACGGCGGTAAAAACAAGATAAAGAGCAATGCTGTAGGCAAACCTGGTCGGCATGGCGCCTCCTCCGTACAGTGAGACTGGATAAAGCATTGTACCCTAAAAAGCTTGCGCACCTGCAGCTTTTTGTGCATCACAGGCAGATCAGGGATGACCGCCGCTTGGTCTTTCAAATCGGGATCGGTTGTGCGGGGAGATCGTCCTGCTCCAGGCAAGAATGTTCGCAATGGGAACGGTTTCACAATTTATTCACCATTTTCATTGTATAATGGCTGCACATTCAATTAATAAGGAGAAAACAGACATGGATGCAATCAAAATACTCGGGAGCCTGCTAGGCAGTGGTGCCCTCTCCAAAGGTTCAAGCGGGGATCTTCTCGGGACACTGGTCGGCGCGGCACTGGGCGGATCACAGCAGCAGACGACACAAAGCGGCGGCTCTTTGGGGGATCTGCTTGGATCGGTACTGGGCGGCGGTTCTGGAGGATCGACCGGCGGCGGCCTGGGGGATTTGCTCGGATCGGTACTGGGTGGCGGAAAATCTTCAGGAAGCACCGGGGGATTGGGCGATCTGTTGGGGTCCGTCCTTGGCGGCGGCGGTCGCAGCGAAACCGGCAGCGATGAGATCATGCCGGAGGGATCCGGCGGCGGCCTGGGGGATCTGCTCGGCCTGGGCAAAAGCGGCGGCGGCCTGGGCGGCCTGCTGGGCGGCGCGCTGGCCAAGTACGGTCAGGTGAACAACCCCAATGTGCCCACACCCCGGGCCGAGGACCACAGCATGCTCCCTGCCGGCTACGACCCGCACGAAGCCAACCAACACGCTGAGCTGATGATTCGTGCGATGATCAATGCTGCCAAATCCGACGGCACATTTGACGAAAAAGAACAGCAAAAAATTCTCTCCAAACTCGGCGATGTGACTCAGGATGAAATCGATTTTATCCGTCGTGAATTTGCCGCACCGCTCGATGTGCAGGGATTTGCCAACAGCGTCCCCCGTGGCATGGAGCATCAGGTCTATGCGATTTCGCTCGCGGCGATCGATCTGGACAAAAACCAGGAGGCGCAATACCTCGGTGAACTGGCCCAGGCCCTGCGGATCGGTCCCGATGAGGCCAACCAGATCCATGCGCAACTTGGAGCTCCAACCATCTTCGCGTAGCTCAGAGCGACACATCTTCGGACGATGCCGCCTGTGCGCGGCACCGGCCAAACTTCTCTTTTCTAAAACCAACCTGAACGTATCACTGTAGATTCCTTTTTTTACTTTGGGCACTTTGCCGGCACACAAAAAAGCTATGATGCCGGTAGAGGTTTTGTACACCCGAATGGGTCGGGTGTTGCCTCAAGCACAGTGCAACAACACTGGCGTCCAGGTGGCGCCAAAGGAGGAAAAAATGGTTGCGAAACTAAAAGTCGCTCTCTTAGCGACAGTTGTGACAACGACCATGGCTTTTTCCGCCGGTGCGACACATGAGAAGGGCGAAGTAAACGCGTCCATGAAAAGTGTCAGCGGCGGAGACAGCTGTGTGAAGTGTCACAACGGCATTGAGTCGATTCGCGATCCCAAGTCCGACATGATGAAGCAGATCGTGGCGATGGGCAAAGGATTTGGCGATACCGGCGGCTGTACCGTCTGTCACGGGGGAAATCCCGAAGCGGGCACCGCAGCCGAAGCACACAAAGGTGCCCCCAAAGCGCATCCGGGCGGATTGGCCGATTTCGTACGCGATCCGGGCAGCTTCTGGGTCATGGATAAAACCTGCGGTATCTGCCATGCCGATACCGTAGCCAACACGAAAAAAGCGTTGATGGCCACCGAAGCAGGCAAGATCCAGGGCAACCTCCACTCATGGGGAACCGAGGCGACGAAAAAAGTACAGTTTGCCGACTATGATGTCAAAGATGAAGATGGCAAGACGCCCGCCTGGGGTACGGACGCCTACAAGAAGTATATGGTTGCGATGATCGACAAATTCCCCGATCAATTCCCCACAGAACTCAAGCAGCTTCCTCTCCCGCCGCAAAGCGAAGCGGACATCAAGAAAAAAGACGGAGAGAGTGACGAAGAGTACAAAGCCCGTGTCGCGTACCATGCGTCGATCACCTATCAGCGCTCAGACTGCCAGCGATGTCACATCGGTGTCCGCGGACGCAAAGGGCGTGGAGACTGGCGCGGTATGGGATGTTCGGCCTGTCACGTTCCCTACGGTAACGAGGGGATCTACGAAGGGGGCGATCCCAACATTGACAAGAAAGAGCATGGTCACCTCCTGGTACACGAGCTTCAGGCAACCCGTGAAGCCAAAGTGCATGTGCCCACCACCGGTGTGACCTTCAGCGGCATCCACCCCGAGACCTGTAACTCCTGCCACAACCGCGGCAAGCGGATCGGGGTCAGCTACATGGGGCTGATGGAACAGCCGTACAGCTCTCCGTTGATGCCCGGAGGCAAGGCGCAGCTCAAAACCCATGGCAAACGCTACAAGCACATCAAAGAGGATCTCCACTTCGAAGCGGGCATGACCTGCCAGGATTGCCACACCTCGGTCGACATGCACGGTGACGGTACCCTGTTCGGTTCCACCCTTGGACAAGTCGAGATTGAGTGTTCTGACTGTCACGGTACGACCCGCAAATTCCCCTGGGAGCTTGAGATGGGTTACGGTGAAAAAGAGTTTGCCATGGGCGCCAAAGAAGGCCCGCGCGGTCTGACCGACAAACTGCCGCAGTGGATGACCTACGGTACCGTTTATAAGCCGATGGACGGCTATCTGCTGACCACCCGGGGCAATCCGTTTGGCAACGTCGTCAAGAAAGGGGACAAAGTCATCGTCCACCTTGCCAGCGGCAAAGATCTCGATGTGCCTCTGCTCAAAGAGAAGCATCTTAACGACTCCTTCAAGACCGAAGCGGGCAAAGTGGCGATGGATGAAGTCCAGGCCCACATGGACAACCTCGAGTGCTACAGCTGCCACGCAGACTGGGCACCCCAGTGCTACGGCTGTCACATCAAAGTCGACTATACCAAAGGGAAGACCAAAGTCGACTGGATCGCCAGCGGCAGTACCCACTTTGCCAACGGCGAGACCAGCGAATCGGTCCTGGGAACCAAAGGCAAGAAGCAGATGGGTAAAGCCCACGAGACCCGAAGCTACCTCCGATGGGAGGATCCGATTCTCGGTATCAATGGTGAAGGACTGGTCACACCGATCATCCCCGGATGCCAGGTGACTTACAGCATCATCGGCCCGGACGGTGAGACCATTACGCTCAACAAACAGGCCCGTGTCATGGATAACGGTCTGGAGGTTAACGGTATCGATATGTCTCCGGTACAGCCGCACACTACCGGCAAGCATGCCCGTACCTGTGAGAGCTGCCACTCCAATCCGAAAACACTCGGATACGGCATTCAGGACGGTCAATTCCTGACCGATCAGGACAAAGATCTCAAGGTAGACGTACAGGATCTGGCAACAGGCAAATTTGCCTCCAGCCATACGACCATCCAGATGAAAGCGATTCCGGGCATGAACTACGACTGGTCCAAAGTGGTCGATCGCAAGACCGGCAAACAGATTGTCACCGTCGGATCACACTGGCCCGCATCGCGTGCACTGGATCAAGACATTCGTGACAAGATGGAGCGCACAGGCGTCTGCATGGGCTGCCACAAAAACATGAGCAACAAAGCGCTGTGGGACAAGGTGAACACCACACCGGGTATCCTCAAAGACGAAGCACACCAGGCGGTCATGGACAAACTCCTCAAAGCCGGTGCCAAATAACAAGCGGTTTTCGGTGGAGGCTTCCGCCTCCGCTGAAGATCCTTTAAGGTTGGGCAGAATGTTTGCAAGCCTCCCTGCCTGACTTTAAAGGATTTACACTACAATTTGTTCACTCTAACCAAAGGATATTCGATGAAAAAAATGACGCTGGCTCTCTCGGTGATCGCGCTCCTGACCAACGGCTGCAGCAGCAGTACCAAAGAGGCCAAAGTGGTCACCCAGATTCCTCCGGCTGCCCCCCAGACCGCGGCGGCACCGGCACCGAAACAGACCGAGACCGCCACGACACCTCCGGCGGCCCAAACGCCCAAGGCGGCTCCGCTGCCCGTGTTGTCCAAATTTTATGAGGTCTTTGGTGACGGTGCCCAGATCGCACCGCAAAACGGTAAGCCGATGCTGCTGGTCTTTGGTCAGCCGGCGGATGCCTATACTCAGAAGCTCCAGACCGATATTACCGACAATCCTGAACTGGCAAAGACGATTCAGGAACTCACCACACCGATCTACATCAATGCCGCTGCCGAGAAACGGCACAAATTCATGCACAACGGTGACATGATGGAGGTCGATACCAAAACCCTGGTGAGCATCTATCAGCTTACGGCGACGCCGACGCTGATCTTTACCGATGAGAAGGGGCAGTCGATCTTTGTTGTGCCGGGTTACATGCCGCCTAAGCAGTTCGAGGTGACCCTGCAGTTTCTCAAAGAGGGGGCCTGGAAGGGAAAAGACCGCAAAAACGGCGAAGTATATGAAGCGCTCAAAAGCTACTACGATGCCCACGGCATCAAAGTGGGCAAGGCAAAAAAATGAGGCGGATGATCGCATGTGTGATCCTGGCGATTTCGTTGGCATGGGCTCAAAACATCGGCCCGGGGGATATGGTCAAACACGCTTCAGTTATCCCCTATACCGGCAAACCGGTCATGTTGCTCTTTGATACCAAGACCTGCCCCTACTGCAAAAAAACACGTCAGGATCTGATCAACGATCCCCAGCTCCATGCCATTGCCCGTCAGTTTGATCTCTACAATATCCCGCGGGACGAACCACAGGAATACACCATCATGGGGAACAAAACCACCCTCCAGACCCTCATCATGCTCTACAAGGTCAAAGCCACACCCAATATCATTCTCCTGACATCCCACGGCGAGAAGATCTGGCAGCTGCCGGGCTATGTCAAGCCCAATGTCCTGGCCAAGATCATGGCCTTTGTCAAAGGGGTTGATGAGGGGAAATACAAAAAAGCCGAATGGAAAGAGTATTTGCGAAAAAATGGGATAATTTAAGAGAATGAGGAATTAGGGAATGAGGAGTGAGGTGTTTCGGTTTGCTTTGCTCCGCAAAGCTTTTATGATCCTCTTCTCCCTTAAAACCACCCTGGTGTTGCTGGCGATCCTTGGGATCGGGGCGGGGGTGGCGACGTTTCTCGAGAACGACTATGGTACTTCCACGGCGCGGGTGCTGGTCTACTACAGCGGATGGTACACCGTGACGCTGCTGCTGACCACGCTCAACCTGTCGGGCGTGATCGTCCGCTACCGGATGTGGCGACACCCGTCGCGTTTTCTTTTCCACCTGGCATTTGTGGTGATAGCCGCAGGGGCGGCGATCAGCCATTTTTACGGGCAGGAGGGGATCGTGCATATCCGGGAGGGGATGACCGAAAACCGGATGCTCTCTGCCGAGCCGTATCTGCAACTGACGATCCACGACGGGAACCAAACCTGGTATCAGGAATTCGGGCACGATTTTGCCGCCATTGGCGACAATGCTTTCAGGGACACCGTACGCTTTGGCGGCGGCAGAGAACTGCGTGCGGAGTATGTCCACTATGCGTTTAAAAAGCAGATGCGTTCCGGGATGGGTCTTTTGACGGTCAAGCTCTGTCTGGACGGAGAGTGCCGGGAGGTCAAACTGGTCGGTCAGCGGGGAGCCAAGGGGTTCAAAAAATCGATCACGTTTGGGGATACGCGCGTCGAAGCGGAGTTCGGCTCCAAGGTGATCCGCCTGCCGTTTGCACTCAAACTGAGAGATTTTCAGCTGGAGCGCTATCCGGGATCGATGGCCCCAAGCTCCTATGCCAGCGAAGTGACCGTCATCGACGGGGAGAGCCGTTTTGACTACCGTATCTACATGAACCATACGCTGGACTACAAGAAATATAAGTTTTTCCAGAGCTCCTACGATCAGGACGAAAAGGGTACGATCCTGAGTGTCAACAATGATCCGGGCAAATGGCCCACCTACATCGGTTACATTCTGCTCACCCTTGGCTTGTTGGGAAATCTGTTTGACCGTTCATCGCGTTTTGGGAAGCTGGTGCGTTTCATCCGCCAGAGTGCGCCGGCGGTGGTGCTCATGGTGTGGATGGCGCAGCCGATATACGCCGCGCAGCCGGGGGATTTTGAGAAGTATCTCTCCACCTACACGGCCGGATCGGCCCCGACGGCGCACCGCTTCGGGGAGCTGATCACCCAGTCGCCGATGGGGCGGATGGAGCCGGTGAACAGCCTCGATACCCAGCTGCTCTACAAACTCCACGGATCGCTCACCTTCCGGTGGCTTGATCAGGATCAGGTGCTCCTGGGGATGCTCTCCCACCCCGAACTGTGGCGATACGCCAAACTGATCAAGGTCAGATCCCCCAAACTCAAACAGGTCCTTGGCCTCGATCCCTCAGCCCGATACGCTGCTTTTGCCGATGCCTTTGCCGGGAAAAACCGCTACAAGCTCAAGACCCACGTCGAGCAGGCCAACCGCACCGATCCCAACAAACGCGGCACCTTTGAGCGTGAGGTGATCACACTGGATGAGAAGCTCAACATCATCTACATGACCTTCTACGGCAACCTGTTCCACATCTATCCGCTTCCCAATGATCCGCGTAACAGCTGGTACAACCCTCTCGAAGCGATGGAAAAGTTCGGCGGCAGTTTCCAGAAGCAGGTGGAGGGGATGACGCACGACTTTATCGATGCCACCGCGGCGGGCAACTGGAGCGAAGCGGACAAAGCGATCGGGCGCATCGCCGCGTATCAGCAGCGCTACGGTGCCGGACTGCTTCCCGACAGGAGCCGCATCAAAGCAGAGCTTTTCTACAACCGCCTGCATCTCTTCCCCCGCCTGGTGGCGATCTATATGCTGCTGGGGCTGGTGCTGCTGGTGCTTGGATTTATCGAAGTGATCGCCCGGCGGGGGGATCGCCCCTTTTTCGTCTGGACACGCCGGATCGCCACGGCGGTGCTGGTGGTGCTGTTTCTCGCGCATACGTTTGGGCTGGGGCTGCGGTGGTACATCGCCGGACACGCGCCGTGGAGCGACGCGTATGAGTCGCTGCTCTATATCTCCTGGTCGGCGATGTTGGCAGGGGTGCTCTTTTTCCGTCGCTCTCTGCTGGTACTGGCCGCGACGGTGATCATCGCCGGGATCTTCATGTTCACCGCGCACCTGAGCAACATCAACCCCCAGATCACCACGCTTGTGCCTGTGCTCAAATCCTACTGGCTCACCATCCACGTCTCAGTGATCACCGCCAGCTACGGATTTCTGGGACTTGGGGCGGTGCTGGGATACATCACGCTGCTGCTGTTTCTGTTGCGCCACCCCGATCGTTCCCACATCGACGCGGCGATCTATCGCCTGAGCGCCGTCAACGAAGCGGCGCTCATCCTCGGCCTCTCGCTCCTTACGGTGGGCAACTTCATCGGCGGGGTGTGGGCCAACGAATCGTGGGGACGCTACTGGGGCTGGGACCCCAAGGAGACCTGGGCCTATGTGACCATCGTCGCCTACACCTTCATCCTCCATCTGCGGCTTATCCCGCGACTTGATCGTCCGTGGGTCTTCGCGGTGGCTTCGTTTTTGGTCTTCTCCACGGTGCTGATGACCTACTTTGGGGTCAATTTCTACCTCTCCGGCATGCACTCCTACGCCACCGGAGACCCGGTGCCCATCCCCACATGGGTCTACTATCTCATGGGACTGGCCGCCGTGACCATCGCCGCAACATGGCCGAAGCGGGGGCTGAAGAGGTTGAGAGTGAAGCGTGAATAGGGTGCGCTTGCCAGCACACCACATGATCGGTTCCGGCCGTGCTGACACAATCTGGTATTCTGGACAATAAAGGAGCTTCTTTCCATGCGACATCTCACCCTTTTTCTCTTTGCCACTCTCCTGCTTGTTGCCACCCCCTACCGCCTCGTTGATCTTGCCGAAGCCAAAGAGCACTACAATGCCCACAACGCGCTCTTCATCGATGCCCGGGATGCCGATATGTACGCCAAAGGGACCATTCTGCGCGCGCTCAATGTGCCGTTGAAGCGTTTCAAGCGGATGAAAAAATGGCTTCCGGCCCGCAAGGAGGCGCCGATCCTGATCTTTTGCAACGGTATCAAATGTGGCAAATCGATCAAACTTGCCGAGAAGTTCGCCCGGGCGGGTTATACCGATCTGATGGTCTATCGTGCGGGCTATCCTGAATGGAAAAAGCACAAGCTTCCCATCATGGCTGCTCCCAAACCGTGCCGTTGCGATGATGCTCCCTACACCCCCGTCGGCAAGCCGTCAAACATCGCCGGAGCCGCTCTCTATCTCGACCCCAAAGACCCCAGCCGCATCGATCCCCGTTGGATCGTGCCGCTTCTTGATCGTGGAACAATTCCAAAGGGGGTGACGCTCATCGATGTCCGCCCGGCCGATCAGTATGCGCAGGGGCACTTGAGTGGGGCGATCAATGTGCCGTACGATCCCAAAAGCCGCTCGATCGATACGGCCACATTCCCCCCAGAGGGCGCGATCCTCTTCTACTGCAACCACGGCGCGATCTCGGCCGACGCGTACGACACGCTCCCCCCAAAGAGCGCCCAGCGTGTCAAAGTGCTCGAAGCCGATCTGACATGCGACAAGAAGGGGTGCCGGGTACGAAGACAGTAGCGTATGTTATAATACAAAAAAACCAAAAGGTCTGCCATGCAAAAAGAGGATGTTCTTGCCTACCTGAAAGATATCAAGAGTGATATGGTACAAAATGGTATCGAGAAAATCGGTCTTTTTGGTAGTCTGGCCAAGGGGAAATCTGACAGCTACAGCGACATCGATATCGTGATCAAGACCACGCCGACATTTGTCGAAAAGCATAACGGAATTTACGGTTTTTTGTTTCTGGAGGATCTGCGCACGGCTATTGCGAAGCGTTTTCACCGAGATGTGGATATTTGCGATGAAACAGGGTTGAAAAACAGGACCGTTCTTGAAGGTGCTATCTATGCATAACGCTTTGGAACTGATATCGGACAAGATCGGCCTGATCGATTCTATTGTATCGCGGAACGGGGGAGCATTACCAATGCATTGGCAGACGAAAAACTCTCCAGACCGGCTATCCTTATGCATCTGATCGCCATCGCGGAACAATTCCAGCGACTTCAGGATCAACAGGAATACGTGTTGCTCTCCCGCTTTGAGAAAGAAGATATCCGTGGGGCTTTTGCCGTGCGCAACTTCATCGCGCATGATTACGAAGGGGTCAATATGGCGTTGATCGAAGGTGTGATACGTTCCTACCTGCCGAAAATAAAACATGTTATCGAGAGCATAGATGCAGAGTAGAATACGCAAATTATCTCTATTGATGACGGCTTTGCTTATTGCCGGATCGCTCAATGGCTGTGGCACCGCGGCCAAAACGCCCAACTACTCCGTCCACCGTACCATAACCGGGCTGGCCTCCTACTACGGTCCCAAATGGCACGGCCGCAAGACCGCCAGCGGCGAACGGCTCAACATCCACGCCATGACCGCCGCTCACAAGAGCCTGCCGTTTGGTACCCGTGTGCGGGTGACGCTGCTAAGCACCGGCAAAAGCGTCATTGTCCGGATTAATGACCGCGGCCCCTATGTCCAGGGGCGTATCATCGACCTGACCGATGACGCCGCCCGGAAAATCGGCCTGACCGCCCAGGGGGTAGGGCGGGTGAGGTTGGAGGTACTGCAATGATGGGAAACGCGTAGGGTGTTGTCCCCTGACGACACCAAAACATTTGCATATCGGGACGATGGTTTCCAATATCGGATAAAATGCTATGTGCTCGAATGATCTCTGCCATTTGGATTGCCATGAGGTGGTGTTGTGAGGGCACAACACCCTACGGATTTTATCCCTGGATGATCCAATACACCCCCGGCAGCGTCCCAAAGCTCAGCACGATCCCGTACCCCAGCAGTGAGGCGACGAAGCGTTGCTCCAGGCCGGCCATCATGGCCAGCATCGCCGAGGAGATCATCGGGGCCATGGCCGCTTCGAAGATGCTGACCTTCGCGGCGAGATTGTGAAGATCGAGCCAGCCAAAGAGGAGATAGAGGATCAGCGGAGCCAGGAGGAGTTTGATCATCAATCCCAGCGCAAAAGGGAGTTTTCTGCCCGGTTCGAGTCGCAGCTGGAGGTGAAGTCCGATGGCGAGCAGGGCGGCCGGGGTGAGGGTGGCAGCGAGCACTCTGAGAGTTTGCATGAGCCATTCCGGCGGCCACGTCGGCTCAGTCACAAGGGCCAGTATGAGCGCGACAAACGCAGGAAAAGTGACGATGCGGGTAATGATGCGGCGCAGCGAAGCCCGCTCGTCGCTGTAAAAGGAGAGAGTGATGATCCCTGCGGTTGAGAGGATCAGAAAAGAGCCCAGCTGATCATAGACGATCGCGTAGGGCACGCCCACTTCCCCGAAGAACGCGCGGGTAAAGGGTATCCCCAGAAAGGAGGTGTTGCCGTACGGTACGGTCATCAGCAGTGCGCCGGTCAACGGCCGGGACCATGTCCGCCGGCGGGCGAGCATGAGGATGAGGGTCGCAGAGAAGAAAAAAAGCCCCCATGCGCTGGCCACCGGTATCAGAAAACGCCCTTGGGGTGTGATGTCGATCATGTAAACAAACACCAGCGAGGGGAGGGAGACGTAGATGACGAAGCGGTTGAGACGATCCGCCCAGCGTGCACGCGTCGTCTCGCAGACGAACTGTCGGCCAAGATACCCCGCCAGCAAAAAAAGCGGCAGCATCCCCACCGAGCTCATCGCGTCTCATTTGCCCGAAAAGACCGGCGCTGAGATGAAGCGGGGATCGCTCAGCCAGCGGCGCACGGTGGCAGTCACCTCCGGCGAAGAGTCCA